>NZ_LDUR01000011.1:0-109253 GCF_001043705.1 Chromobacterium sp. LK11 | reverse complement strand
GCTGAGGAGGCGAACTATACGTCAGCCCCCTAAACCCGTCAACACCTTTTGCGAGAAAAACCTCAACAAAAGCGGGTCGTGCCGGGCAAACCCTTGATGCGGCAACGGATATCCGGACGGGGTATTTGCCCGCACCCGCCGCCCGCCCCGCGAAACCATGAAAAACGGGCCGGCTAAACGCCGGCCCGCTGCGGGATGCGCGCAAATCTTCTAGTTTTTCACGCTCTCCGCCGGCTTTAGATAAGGCAGGAAGGCGTTGACCAGTTCCGGATCGTCCGGCTTGGTGCGCGTGCCTATGCTGACGACCTTGCTCGCCCCCGGCAGGATCAGATACTTGTGGAAGTTCCATACCGGCGCGTCGTCGGTGGCCTTGATCAAGGCCTTGAAGAACGGTTGCGCGTCGGCGCCGCGCACATGCCCTTTTCCCGCCATAGGGAAAGTCACCCCGTAATTGGCCTCGCAGAACGCGCCGATCTCTTTATCGCTGTCCAGTTCCTGAAAGAAGTCGTTGCTGGGGAAGCCGACCACCATCAGACCGCGTTGCCCGTAAGTCTGGTACAACGATTGCAGTTGCTTGAACTGCGGCGTGAAGCCGCAATGGCTGGCGGTGTTGACCACCAGCAGCGGTCGGTCCGCGTATTGACATAGATTGATCTGACCGCCCATCAAGCCCGGCACGGTGTAGTTCAACAAAGCCGGGCAGGCCGCCATCGCCGCCTGGCCGCAAAAAATCAGCATTGCGCCCCATCGTTTCATTCGCCTCTCCTCCGCTGCGCCGTCTATTGATGCCAGACAAAATGATAAGGCAATGCTCAAAGCATTGCCTTATCTATTGTCTCGACCGCCATGCGTCGGCGTCTGCTGTCATTCCTGCTGGCTGGCGATGTCGGCGCGCACCTTGTCCATGTCCAGTTCACGCAGGCCCTGGATCAGTTGCTCGAACTGAGCCGCCATCATCGCGCCGGCCTGGTTGAACACCATGATGCCGTCCTTGATGGCGATCAAGGTGGGAATGGAGCGGATATTGAAGTGGGCGGCCAGGTCGCGCTCGTCTTCGGTGTTGATCTTGCCGAACACGATGTCGGCGTGTTTTTCCGACGCGGCTTCGAACGTGGGACCGAACATCTTGCACGGACCGCACCACGGTGCCCAGAAATCGAGGATGACCAAGCCTTCCTCTTTCATATGGGTGTTGAAGTTGTCGGCGTTGAGGTTGAGGTAAGCCATGTGGATGTCTTTCGCTGTCTGAAGCGCCCGCCAACGGCGGGCTGTTGCAGCAAAGATAGGTACGCGGCCACGGCATTGCAAGACTGTCGCCTGGTTGAATTTATCAATCCAGGCGATAGCCGCCGTCGCCGCGAGGCTTAGCCGATGAAGGGCAGCGCGAGGTAGAGCTTGATCACGATGGCGTTGACGATGTCGATGAAGAAGGCGCCGACCATGGGCACGACCAGGAAGGCCAGATGCGAGGGGCCGAAGCGTTCGGTCACCGCCTGCATATTGGCGATGGCGGTGGGCGTGGCGCCCAGGCCGAAGCCGCAGTGGCCGGCGGCCAGCACCGCCGCGTCGTAATTGCGCCCCATCACCCGGAAGGTGATGAAGATCGCGTACATCGCCATCGCCGCGGTCTGGGCCAGCAGCAGCACGAAGATGGGCAGCGCCAGCGCGGCCAGGTCCCACAAGCGCAATGACATCAAAGCCAGCGCCAGGAACAGCGACAGGCTGACGTTGCCCAGCACCGACACTTCGCGCTCGAAGATTTGATACCAGCCCAAGGCCGCCAGACCGTTGCTGATCAGCACGCCGACGAACAGCACGCAGACGAAGGTGGGCAGCTCCAGCGGCGTGCCTTTGAGCAGGCCGCCGAGGAAGGTGCCGCCCAGCAGGCAGACGGCGATCAGCGCCAGCGTCTCGATGAAGGAGTGCGGCGTGATCAGACGCTGGGCGTCCGGCTGTTCGAAGGCCAGCGGCGGATCGTCGGCGTTGTGCTCGGCGCCGGGAGTCTTGACTTTCTTGACCAGGAAGCGCGCCACCGGGCCGCCGATCAGGCCGCCCAGCACCAGGCCGAAGGTGGCGCAGGCCAGCGCCAGTTCCGACGCTGAGGCCAGGCCGTATTTGGAGGCGAAGGTGCCGCCCCAGGCGGCGCCGGTACCGTGGCCGCCGGACAAGGTGATGGAGCCCGCCAGCAGGCCCATCAGCGGATCCAGGCCCAGCAGGCTGGCCAGGGCGATGCCCAAGGTGTTCTGCACCAGCAGCAGGCCGACAACCACCGCCAGGAAGACGCCGACGGTCTTGCCGCCCTGGCGCAGGCTTTTCAAATTGGCGTTGAGGCCGATGGAGGCGAAGAAGGCCAGCATCAGCGGGGTTTGCAGCGAGGCGTCGAAGCGGACTTCGCTGCCGGTGATTTGGCGGAACAGCAGCAGCAAGGCGGCGATCAGCAAACCGCCGACCACCGGCTCGGGGATATTGTAGGTGCGCAGCGCGCCGACATGCGCCACCAGTTTGCGCCCGAGCAGCAAAACCAGCGACGCGGCCACCAGGGTGCCGTAGAAATCGAGTTGGATCATCGAGTCTCCTATTGTTTGATGAGCGAAGGCGCGCTTGATTCAGACTAGCAGCTGTCGGAATGTTGTCGCGCCATGCAATACGATAGGAAACCCGGCGATAAAGTTCGGCCTCTAATTAACCGAAGCCTTATATAGAAGACGCAGACCGCTAGCCGCGGCTGATCTGCCAACACTGATGGATGGCGCGGTTGCGGAAGTCTTCCGGCACCGATTGCGCGCTGATGTCGCGGATCTGGTAGTCGTCGGCCAGCCTCTCGTCCAGCGTGAAGCTGCGCAGATTATTGGAGAAGTACAGGGTGCCGCCCGGCGCCAGCAACGCCATCGCGTAGTCGATCAGCCAGACGTGGTCGCGCTGCACGTCCAGGATGTCGCGCATCTTCTTGGAGTTGGAGAAGGTGGGCGGGTCCATCACGATCAGGTCGAACTGCTTGCCCGCGTCCACCGCCTCTTCCAGATACTGGAACACGTCGGCGCGCACCAGCTGGTGCTTGCCGAGATCCAGACCGTTCAGCTCGAAATTGCGGCGCGACCAGTCCTGATAGGTATTGGACATGTCCACGGTCTCGGAGCTGATCGCGCCGCCGCAGGCGGCGTAGACGGTGAAGCTGCCGGTGTAGGCGAACAGATTGAGGAAGCGCTTGCCGGCCGCCTCCTCCCGCACCCGCTTGCGGGTGTTGCGGTGATCCAGGAACAGGCCGGTGTCCAGATAGGCGTCCAGATTGACGATGAAGCGCTGGCCGAACTCGTTGATGACGAAGTCGTCGCCCGACTGCCCCGCTTTCTCGTACTGGCTGACGCCCTTCTGCCGGCGACGGTTCTTCAGCGTCACCGCGGCGGGGGCGACGCCGGTCACAGCGCACAGGCTGTCCACCACCGCGTTGATCCAGTCGCGGTAGGCGTCGTCCTCCATCTCCCAACCGGTATCGTACTCCTGCAGATGAACGCGCTCGCCGTACATGTCCACCGCGAACGGGAACTGCGGCACGTCCTTGTCGTAAACGCGCCAGGCGTCCAAGCCTTGGCGACGCGCCCATTTGGCTTGGTGCTTGAAATTCTTGGCCAGGCGATTGGCGAATGGGCTGACGTCCAGCATGAGTCCTCGATATTGGCGATGGGCAAAACACAAAACAAACGCGCCGCTGACTGCAGGCGGCGCGCGAACGGATATCCAATTCTATTACAGCCGCGGCTATTCGGACGAATACATCTCGATCAGCTTGCGGTAGACCGGCTCCGGCAGGTATTGGCGGATCACGCTTTCCCAGCCGCGCGGCCCCACCAGGCCCTTGACCATCGTCGACGACACTTCGGCGTATTCGCGCGGCGGCAGCAGGAAGATAGTGGTGATGTCCGGATGCAGATCGGAATTGATGTAGCGCATGGTGCGCTCGTATTCGTAATCGCTGGCGGTGCGGATGCCGCGGATGATGTAGTTGGCGCCTATGCTTTGCGCGTAGTTGACCAGAAACTGGTTCTCGAACACATCCACCCGCAGCTTGCTGAAGCCGCCGGTGACGTCGCGCAGCAAAGCCACTCGTTCTTCGACACTGAAGGTACAGTGTTTTTCCGGGTTCACTCCGACCGCTACGATCAATTCGTCAAACAGTTCCACCGCTTCGCGAATCATCCATAGGTGACCGTTGGTCACCGGGTCGAAGCTGCCCGCGTACACGGCTCGCTTCAATTCTCGTTTTCCTTTGACTGTGTGTGCCATGGCGAATGTATCGTGGTCGTTGGGGGCGGGTAAAGCAATTTTTGTGCATTGCGCAAAATGTTTCGCTTCCACCTGGACTATCCGCGGCAGAATCTGTCCATTTCACTCATTATCGGCAATGCGCCGCCAAAAAAAAGCGGGCCGCGCATGGCGGCCCCGCTGACGATAGAACAATACGCGCTCAGACGTTGATGTCTTCGGCGCGATGGCAGGCGATCATGCGCTGGTCCAGCTCGCGCAACTCAGGCACCTCCTCCGCGCACCGCTGGTTCGCGTGCGGACAGCGCTTGTGGAAGGCGCAGCCGGACGGCGGCTTCAAGGGGCTGGGCAATTCGCCCTCGATCTTGATCTTGATGCGGCGCTGCTCCGGATGGATGGACGGCGTCGCCGACAACAAGGCCTGGGTGTAAGGGTGCAGCGGCCGCTCGTAGACGCGGTTCTTTTCCCCCACTTCCACCGCCCGCCCCAGATACATCACCATCAGATCGTCGGCCACATGCTCGACCACCGACAGATTATGGGAGATGAACACATAGGCGGTCTTGAACTCGTCCTGCAAATCCATGAACAGATTGAGCACCTGCGCCTGAATCGACACGTCCAGCGCCGAGGTGGGCTCGTCCGCCACCACGATCTTGGGGTTCAGCATCATTGCGCGGGCGATGGCGATGCGCTGGCGCTGGCCGCCGGAGAACATGTGCGGATAGCGGAAGAAGTGTTCCGGCCGCAGGCCGACCCGCTGCATCATGCCGCGCACCTTGTCTTCGCGCTCCTTGGCGCTCAGCGAGGTATTGATCTGCAGAGGCTCGGCCAGCTGGCTGCCGATTTTCTGACGCGGGTTCAGCGAGGCATAGGGGTTCTGGAACACCATCTGCACCTTGGTGCGCATCGCTTTCAATTCGGCCTTGCCGGCCTGGGCCGCGTCCTGGCCGTCCAGCAGCAGCGAGCCGGAGGTCGGCGCTTCGATCAGCGTCAGCTGCCGCGCCAGCGTGCTCTTGCCGCAGCCGGACTCGCCCACCACCGCCAGCGTCTTGCCGGCCTGCAGTTCGAAGGAGACGCCGTTGAGCGCCTTGACCTGCGCCGAGGGCTTGAGGAAGCCCTGCGACACGTCGTAGTAGCGGGTCAGATCCCGCGCTTGCAATACGGTGCTCATTTCGCCTCCTTGTCCAGCAACGGGTAGTGGCAGCGCACGGCGCCGCCCTCCACCGGGGTCAGGCCCGGACGCTGGGTCCGGCAGTTGTCCTTGACATAGGGACAACGCGGCGACAACAGGCAGCCGCTGGGGCGGTCGTACTGCCCCGGCACGATGCCGGGCAAGGTGTTCAGGCGATGCGCGCCTTTGCTGTGTTCCGGAATCGACGACAACAGCGCTTCGGTGTACGGATGGGTCGGATGGTTGAACACTCCGGGCACCGCGCCCATTTCCGCCACCTGGCCGGCGTACATCACCGCCAGCCGGTGCGCCACCTCGGCCACCACCGCCAGATCGTGGGTGATCATGATCAGCGCCATGTTCTGGCTTTTCTGCAGGCTGACCAGCAGTTCCATGATCTGGGCCTGTATGGTCACGTCCAGAGCCGTGGTCGGCTCGTCGGCGATCAGGAGCTTGGGGCTACAGGCGATGGCCATCGCGATCACCACGCGCTGGCTCATGCCGCCGGACAGCTGGTGCGGGTAGGCGTTCAGTCTCGAGGCCGGCGCCGGGATCTCCACCAGTTCCATCAATTCCAGCGCGCGCCGCTTCAGCGCCGCGCCGCGCAGGCCCTGATGCAGCTTCAGCACTTCCATGATCTGGTAGCCGACGGTGTAGCTGGGGTTCAGCGAAGTCATCGGGTCCTGGAAGATCATCGCGATGTCCTTGCCGACGATCTTGCGGCGTTCGCGCGCGGAGATGGTCAGCAGGTTCTTGCCGTCGAAGCTCAGTTCGTCGGCCACGATGCGGCCCTGGCCTTCCAGCAGCCCCATCATCGCCATCATGGTCACCGACTTGCCGGAACCGGATTCGCCGACGATGCCGACGATCTCGCCCTGATTCACCGTCAGGTCCAGCCCTTCCACCGCGCGGAAGGGATTCTTTTCCGAACCGAACTCCACCGAGAGGTTCTTGATTTGCAGCAAACTCATTTCCATCCCCTCACGCCGCGCGCTTCAGTTTCGGGTCCAGCGCGTCGCGCAGGCCGTCGCCCATCAAATTGATGGCGAGCACCGACAACAAAATGGTCAGGCCGGGCAGCGTCACCACCCACCAGGCGCTTTCAATGTAATCGCGGGCCGAGGCCAGCATGGTGCCCCACTCCGGGGTCGGCGGCTGCACGCCCAGGCCGAGAAAGCCCAGCGCGGCGATTTCCAGGATGGCCGAGGAGAAGCTCATCGTCGCGTGCACGATCAGCGGCGCCATGCAGTTGGGCAGCACGGTGACGAACATCAGCCGCGGCAGGCCGGCGCCGGCCACGCGCGAGGCGGTGACGTAGTCGCGGTTCAGTTCGGTCATCGCCGACGCGCGGGTCAGCCGCACATAGGCGGGCAAGGACACGGTGGCGATGGCGATCATCGCGTTGACCAGGCCGGGCCCGAGGATGGCCATGATGGCCACCGCCAGCAGCAGCGAGGGCAAGGCCATCATGATGTCCATCAGCCGCATAATCGCGCCGCCGAGCGCCTTGGGAAAGAAGGCGGCCAACAGGCCGAGCACCACGCCCGGCAGCAAGGCCATCAGCACCGAGCACAGGCCGATGAACAAGGACAGCCGCGCGCCGTGGATCAAGCGAGACAGGATGTCGCGGCCCAGTTCGTCGGTGCCGAACAGGAACTGCATCGAACCGCCGTCCACCCAGGCCGGCGGGGTCAGCAGATGGTCGCGGTATTGCTCGATCGGGCTATAGGGCGCCACCAGCGGCGCCAGCAGCGCACAGGAGGTGACGATCAGCATGAAGATCAGGCCGGCCACCGCGCCCTTGTTGTGGGAAAAGCCCTGCCAGAATTCCTTCAGCGGCGAGGGATAGGTCAGCGCCAGGTCCGGGCCGGCGTTGACTTGCGTAGTCTGAGTCATAAGTCCACCTACTGGCTGTTACTTGGCGTGACGGATGCGCGGATTGGCGATGCCGTACAGGATGTCGACGATGAAGTTGGTGACGATCACCAGCGTCGCCACCATCAGGATGCCGTTCTGCACCACCGGATAGTCGCGGCGGCTGATGGCGTCGATCAGCCATTTGCCTATGCCCGGCCAGGAGAAGATGGTTTCGGTCAGCACCGCGCCGCCCATCAGCGTGCCCACTTGCAGGCCGATCACGGTCAGCACCGGGATCAGCGCGTTGCGCAGGGTGTGGATGAAGATCACCCGCACCGGCGACAAGCCCTTGGCGCGCGCGGTGCGCACATAGTCCTCGCGCAGCACTTCCAGCATCGACGAGCGCGTCATCCGCGCGATCACCGCCAGCGGAATGGTGCCCAGCACGATGGCCGGCAGGATCAGGTGCATCAGCGCGTTCTTGAAGGCGCCGGCGTTCACTTCCGGATCGGCGGCTTCCGCCATCCAGGAATCGATCAGCATGAAGCCGGTGTGCGGCGCGATGTCGAAGGTCAGATCGACGCGGCCGGACACCGGGGTCCAGCCCAGCTTGACCGAGAAGAACATGATCAGGATCAGGCCCCACCAGAAGATGGGCATGGAGAAACCGGTCAGCGAAATGCCCATCACGCCGTGATCGAACAGCGAGCCGCGCTTGATGGCGGCGATGACGCCGGCCAGCAGGCCCAGCACGGTGGCGAAGATCAAGGCGGAAACCGCCAGCTCCAGCGTGGCGGGGAACAGGGTCTTGAACTCGGTCCAGACCCCGGTCTTGGTGACCAGGGACTCGCCCAGGTCGCCGTGCAGCAGATTGAGCACGTAGTCGAAGTACTGAGCGTACAACGGCTTGTCCAGACCCAGGCGATGCAAGGCTTCGGCGTGCATTTGCGGGTCAAGCGCGCGCTCTCCCACCATCACTTCCACCGGGTCGCCCGGAATCATGCGGATCAGGCCGAAGGTCAGCAGCGTGATGCCGAAGAAGGTTGGCACCAATAAGCCCAACCTTCGCAGAATAAAGGAAAACATGAGAACTTCTCCCTTGCGCCGGCCCCGCTGGGCGACTGGGCGCAATACTCAACTAGAGACCCAGAGCGACGACGCCTTGCATGGCAAACGGCGAGCGACGGCTCTAATGCGTTTTGGGGAGACGTTACCGGAATCGAACGGAGAAGAAGCTAGGAAAACAGCAAGAAGAGCGCCGGAGCGATGGCATGCAACTGAACCACCCACCCACATCAGCTGCGCCACCGCTACGGCAAGTGCAAGATAGCACCCCTCGCCGCAGACAAGCTTGACCCAGGTCAAGCCGGACGCACAGCCTCTCCACGCTGTGACTGACTACCCTCTGAAAACCACCCAGTAGACGTTCCGCCGCCATTGGGCCCGCCGCCTCTGCGTGCGGCTGGAAACCCAAGGCTTAGAGTAGCCGACAAAACCCCGCGCCGCGTCCTGGGCGAGTCCGCGCCGGCGGCCATCGCGCGGCGAGGAAACCCGTCCGTACCCGGGATTTCGTCAGCTCTTTTTAGTCAAAGTCCCGGGAGCCAGGCCCCCGGTGCCGATTTGTTTTTATTGGATTCAGGCTTACTTGACGCTGACGCCGTAGAAGGAGTTCAGGCCGAAGGGGCTGACCTTGAAGCCCTGCACCGATTTCAGCATCGGCTGATTGACGGTGGAGTGGGCGATGGTGGTCATCGGCACTTGCTGTTTGACGATCTCCTGAGCCTTCATATAGAGCTTGGTGCGCTCGGCCACGTTGGCGGTGCGCTTGCCCTTCTGGATCAGGTCTTCGAACGGCTTGTAGCACCACTTGGAGAAGTTGTTGCCGTTCATCGCGTCGCAACCGAACAGCACGCCCAGCCAGTTGTCCGGGTCGCCGTTGTCGCCGGTCCAGCCGATCAGCATGGAGTCATGCTCGCCGGCCTTGGCGCGCTTGATGTACTCGCCCCACTCGTAGGAGGTGATCTTGGCCTTGACGCCGATCTTGGCCCAGTCGGACTGCACCATTTCCGCCATCAGTTTGGCGTTGGGGTTGTACGGACGCTGCACCGGCATCGCCCACAGGCTCAGTTCGAAGCCGTTGGGATAGCCGGCCTTGGCCAGCAGGGCCTTGGCCTTGGCCGCATCGTAAGGCGCGTCTTTCAGGCTCTTGTTGTACGACCACTGGGTCGGCGGCATCGGGTTGGTGGCCGGCTGGCCGGCGCCCTGGTACACCGCGTCGATGATGGCTTTCTTGTTGATCGCCATGTCCAGCGCCTGACGCACTTCCAGCTTCTCGAGCGGCTTGTGCTTGACGTTGTAGGCCAGGTAGCCCAGGTTGAAGCCCGGCTGCGCGGTCACCGACAGCTTGGGATCGGCCTTCATCGCGGCCAGGTCGGTCGGACGCGGGTTGACGGTGATCTGGCACTCGCCGGCCTTAAGCTTCTGATAGCGCACCGAGGCGTCGGTGGTGATGGCGAACACCAGGTTGTCCACTTTCGGGCCGTCTGCCTTGTTCCAGTATTCCTTGTTGGCGGCGAAGCGGATCTGCGCGTCTTTCTGATAGCGCTTGAAGATGAACGGGCCGGTGCCCACCGGCTGCTGATTGATCAGCTGCGGCTTGCCGGCCTTGAGCAGCTTGTCCGCGTACTCGGCGGACTGCACCGAGGCGAAGCTCATCGCCAGGTTCTGCAAGAAGGCCGCGTCCAGGCTCTTCAAGGTGAACTTGACGGTGTTGGCGTCGATCTTCTCCACCTTGACGATATTGGTGTCCAGGCCCATGTCGGTGAAGTACGGGAATTCGGTCGGATACGCCTTGCGGAACGGGTGGTTCTTGTCGACCATGCGGCTGAAGGTGAACACCACGTCGTCGGCGTTGAATTCGCGGGTCGGCTTGAAGTAGTCGGTGGTCTGGAACTTCACGCCCTTGCGCAGGTGGAAGGTGTAGCTCAGGCCGTCGGCGGCCACGTCCCACTTCTCAGCCAGCGCCGGCACCACCTTGGTGCCGCCGCGCTGGAATTGCACCAGGCGGTTGAATACGGTTTCGGCGGAAGCGTCGAAATCGGTGCCGGTAGTGTATTGGCCGGGGTCGAAGCCGGCCGGGCTGCCTTCAGAGCAGTACACCAGGGTGCCGGCGGCCTGGGCGGCCATCGCGGTCCCGGCGATCAGGCCGGCTGCCAGCAGCGCTTTCTTGACAGTTTGCATCTTATTTCCTTTCCCTTGTACAGACTCATCGGTCTTTCTTGTCAGCGGGATCCAAGCCCGCCATGGGGGGATACATTATGCAGAGAGGACGCTTTTGACAAGCGTCCTCTGCTTTTTTCTGCCAAGGGCCCTTCGCGCTAGGACTATTTTTTCCGGCTTATCAGATTTTCCTCAGCACAACGCTGCCCACCGAATAGCCCGCGCCGAAAGATGAAATGACACCGACATCCCCGCTGCGCAAGTCATCGGAATGCAGATGGAATGCAATCACGGACCCGGCGGAACTGGTGTTGGCGTAACGGTCCAGAATCACCGGCGCCTCCTGGTCGCCGGCCTCGCGGCCCAGCACTCGCCGGGAGATCAGCTGGTTCATCGCCAGATTGGCCTGGTGCAGCCAGAAGCGCGCCACTTCGGCCGGCGCGATGCCCAGGCTCTCCAGATGCGCGGCGATGTGATCGCCCACCATCGGGCAGACTTCCTTGAACACCTTGCGGCCCTGCTGCACGAAGAGCTTGTCCGCCTGGCCGATTCCCGCCTCGTCGCAACGATTGAGGAAGCCGAAGTTGTTGCGGATATTGTTGGAGAACACCGTGGCCAGCTTGCTGCCCAGCACCTCGTAGCGCTGCGCCGAGCTCGCCGCCTCGGCCCGCTCCAGCACCACCGCGGTGCAGGCGTCGCCAAAGATGAAGTGGCTGTCGCGGTCGCGGAAATTCAGGTGGGCGGAACAGATTTCCGGGTTCACCATCAGCACCGCGCGCGCCTGGCCGCAGGCGACGGCGTTGACCGCGGTCTGAATGCCGAAGGTGGCGGACGAGCAGGCCACGTTCATGTCGAAGGCGTAGCCCTGGATGCCCAAGGCCTGCTGCACCTCGATGGACACCGCCGGATACGGGCGCTGCATATTGGAGCAGGCGACGATGACCATATCGATGTCCGCCGCGCTGCGGCCGGCGCGTTCCAGCGCCTGGCGCGCGGCGGACACCGCCATTTCGGCCTGAATCGACAGCTCGTCGTTGCCGCGTTCCGGCAAGCGCGGCGCCATCCTGGCCGGATCCAGCACTCCGCTCTTGTCCATCAGGAAACGCTGCTTGATGCCGGAAGCCTTTTCGATGAACTCGGAACTGGACTCGGCCAGCGGCTCCATCTCTCCGGCGGCGATCCGGTCCGCGTGCTGCTGATTGTGAGCGTGTACAAAGGCATTGAAAGCCGCGACCAGTTCCTGGTTGCTGACCGCGTGCGGCGGCGTGAACAAGCCGGTTCCGCTAATGACGACCTTGTGCATGAATTGTCCTTTTAGCCCCCCGTGACCCGGGTAAGTGTAGATTTTTGTTGCGGCGACGACAGTCCTCGCTGCGCCGCCAGGGCGGAAATGCCCGCCCCGTCTCGGCCCGTCCGCGGACGATCCTTATCCGTCGCCGGATTCTACACCAAGCCCTTCATCTGAAAGTAATAAAACCGCAAACGCCGCCCTGGCGCGGCCCGCGGCCCTCCCCGCCCCCGACGCCGCGCGCGCGGACGCTCTTGCCGCGGGGCCGGCGCCGTCGGCAAAACTACCCCTACGCTTAAAAACCGAGTAAAATGATCGGCTTTGCGCAGCCGCATCCTCTTGCCTCCGCCGATAATAGTTGACTAAAACAGTCGGATATTAGGTATAATCGTCTGCATCAGGAATTCATCCTCCTCCAAATACCCACTCTTGGAGACCAGAGACATGCGTTTAACCACCAAAGGCCGTTTTGCCGTCACCGCGATGCTGGATCTGGCGTTGCGCGAGAGCGGCGGCCCGGTCACGCTGGCCGGCATCAGCGAGCGCCAAGGCATCTCGCTCTCCTACCTGGAACAACTCTTCGGCAAGCTGCGGCGCGCCGAACTGGTGGACAGCGTGCGCGGCCCCGGCGGCGGCTACACCCTGGCCAAGGCCCCGATAGACATTTCCGTGGCGGACATCATCACCGCCGTGGACGAACCGGTGGACGCCACCCAGTGCGGCGGCCGCGAGAACTGTCGCGGCAATCAGCGCTGCATGACCCACGATTTGTGGACCAATCTGAACGTCACCATTTTCGACTACCTGTCCAAGGTCAGCCTCGCCAGTCTGGTTGAGCAGCAAAAGACCAAGGAAAACACTGTATTGCAGGATAAGCGCGAATGCAGCGTGGTTCACGCTTCTGCCGCCTCCGGCGCCCTGTGAGGCGCGGACCCATCTTCTGTGGAGAATATAAATGAGCCAGCTCAAGCTTCCGATCTACCTCGACTACTCGGCCACCACGCCGGTAGACCCGCGCGTTGCCGACAAGATGATTCCCTATCTTTACGAAAAGTTCGGCAACCCGGCTTCGCGCAGCCACAGCTTCGGCTGGGACGCGGAGGAAGCGGTGGAGAACGCGCGCGCTGAAGTGGCCAAGCTGATCAACGCCGACTCCAAGGAAATCGTCTGGACCTCCGGCGCCACCGAGTCCGACAACCTGGCGATCAAGGGCGCCGCCCACTTCTACAAGAGCAAGGGCAAGCACCTGATCACGGTCAAGACCGAACACAAGGCGGTGCTGGACACCATGCGCGAGCTGGAGCGCCAGGGCTTCGAAGTGACCTATCTGGGCGTGAAGGACGATGGCCTGCTGGACATCGAAGAATTCAAGGCCGCCATTCGTCCGGACACCATCGTCGCCTCGGTGATGTTCGTCAACAACGAAATCGGCGTGATTCAGGACATCGAGCAACTGGGCGAGATCTGCCGCGCCAACGGCGTGATCTTCCACGTCGACGCCACCCAGGCCCCGGGCAAAGTGGTCATCGACATGGAAAAGCAGAAAGTGGACCTGCTCAGCCTGTCCGCTCACAAGGTGTACGGCCCCAAGGGCATCGGCGCGCTGTACGTGCGCCGCAAGCCGCGCGTGCGCCTGGAAGCGCAGATGCACGGCGGCGGCCATGAGCGCGGCTTCCGCTCCGGCACCCTGGCCACCCACCAGATCGTCGGCATGGGCGAAGCCTTCCGCATCGCCCGCGAAGAGATGGACAGCGAGCGCGAGCGCATCCGCATGCTGCGCGACCGCCTGTGGAACGGCATCAAGAACATGGAAGAGGTCTACATCAACGGCGACATCGACCAACGCGTGCCGCACAACCTCAACGTCAGCTTCAACTTCGTCGAAGGCGAAAGCCTGATCATGGCGATCAAGGAGCTGGCCGTGTCCAGCGGCTCGGCTTGTACCTCGGCCTCGCTGGAACCGTCCTACGTGCTGCGCGCGCTGGGCCGCAACGACGAAATGGCCCATAGCTCGATCCGCTTCACGCTGGGCCGCTTCACCACCGAGGAGGAAATCGACTTCGCGGTGAATCTGCTAAACCAAAAGATCGGCAAGCTGCGCGAACTGTCTCCGTTGTGGGAAATGTTCAAGGACGGCGTGGATCTGAATTCGGTTCAATGGGCCGCCCACTAAGGGCGACAGCAATATCCAGCGCCGAGCCGGCCCGACCGGCGCGGCGCTGAAGGAGACAATCATGGCATACAGCGACAAGGTAATGGATCACTACGAAAACCCGCGCAACGTGGGCTCTTTCGAAAAAGGCGACGACAGCGTGGGCACCGGCATGGTGGGCGCGCCGGCCTGTGGCGATGTGATGAAGCTGCAAATCAAGGTGGGCGAGGACGGCGTGATTCAGGACGCCAAGTTCAAGACTTACGGCTGCGGTTCCGCCATCGCCTCCTCCTCCCTGGTGACCGAATGGGTCAAGGGCAAATCGCTGGACGAAGCGCTGGAAATCAAGAACACCGCCATCGCCGAAGAACTGGCCTTGCCGCCGGTGAAAATCCACTGCTCCATCCTGGCCGAAGACGCGATCAAGGCCGCGGTCAACGACTACAAGCAAAAGCACGGCAAATAATCAGCGGGGACATATCATGGCTATCACCCTTTCCGAACGCGCCGCGGCTCACGTCAGCGCCTTCATCGCCAAGCGCGGCAAGGGCTTGGGCATTCGTCTGGGCGTCAGAACCTCCGGCTGCTCCGGCATGGCCTACAAGCTGGAGTTCGTCGACGTGGCCAGCGACGAGGACGTGACCTTTGAAAGCCATGGCGTCACCGTGTTCACCGATGCCAAAAGCCTGGCCTACATCGACGGCACCGAACTGGATTACGCCAAAGAAGGCTTGAACGAGGGGTTTCAGTTCAACAACCCCAACGTCAAGAACGAGTGCGGCTGCGGCGAAAGCTTCAACGTCTGACCCCGGCAGGCGGGCGCGCCCCGGCGCCGCCCGCCCGTCGTCCAACTGTACGCTAGGTTTTCCGGCCCCGTCCCTATGAGCACCGATTTCAGCCAAGACTTCTTCTCCCTGTTCAATCTGCCGCGCCGCTTCGCCATCGACGGCCAAGCGCTGGAGCACGCCTGGCGCACCGCCGCGGCCCAGGTCCATCCCGACCGCTACGCCAGCAGCTCCGACGCCGAAAAACGCAGCGCGCTGATGCAGGCCACCCGGGTCAACGAAGCCTATCAAACGCTGAAGTCGCCGCTGAACCGCGCCCGCTACCTGCTGACGCTCGCCGGCGTCGACACCCAGGAAGACACCAACACCCAGATGCCGGCCGCCTTCCTGATGGCGCAGATGGAATGGCGCGAGAGCATAGAAGACGCCCGCGCCGACCGCGAACTCGACCGCCTGGAGGCGCTGTCGCGCCAGCTGCGGGACGAGAGCCGCGCGCATCAAGCGGAGTTGGAGCAGGCGCTGGATCAGCGCGCCGACTTGGACGCCGCCGCGCTTCTGGTGCGAAAATTGCGGTTTTTGGAAAAACTGGACCAGGAAATCGGCGATGCCATCGAGGCTTTGCTCGACTGAGCCCTCGGCCGCCGGCCCTTCCCCGTCGTGGGGACCGCGCCCCGGCCCCGCCCTCCGTGTCCGCTTCCGCCGCAGCAGGCGGCTTACCTCGAACTGATTTGAACTGAATATGGCCTTACTGCAAATCGCCGAACCCGGCCTTTCCGCCGCCCCTCACCAACACCGCTTGGCGATCGGCATCGATCTGGGCACCACCAACTCGCTGGTGGCCTCGGTGCGCAGCGGCTCCGCCGCCGTGCTCAAGGACGAGCACGGCCGCAGCCTGCTGCCCTCGGTGGTGCGCTACGCCGACGAAGGCGACGTCAGCGTCGGCTACGAAGCCCAGAAAGAGCAGAACAAGGACCCGCACAACACCATCGTCTCGGTGAAGCGCTTCATGGGCCGCGGTCTGGCGGATCTGCCTGACGTACGCAATCTGCCTTACCGCTTCGTCGACGCGCCCGGCATGCTGCAGCTGGTGACCCGCGGCGGCATCAAGAGCCCGGTGGAAATCTCCGCCGACATTCTGCGCACCCTGAAGCTGCGCGCCGAAACCAGCCTGGGCGGAGAACTGACCGGCGCGGTGATCACGGTGCCGGCCTATTTCGACGACGCCCAGCGCCAAGCCACCAAAGACGCCGCGCGCCTGGCCGGCCTGAACGTGCTGCGCCTGCTGAACGAACCCACCGCCGCCGCCATCGCCTACGGCCTGGACAACGGCAGCGAAGGCATATACGTCGTATACGATCTGGGCGGCGGCACCTTCGACGTTTCCATTCTCAAACTCAGCCGCGGCGTGTTCGAAGTGCTGGCCACCAGCGGCGACTCCGCGCTGGGCGGCGACGACTTCGACCACCGCGTCTACTGCTGGATGCTGGAGCAGGCCGGCCTGTCCGGGCTTGGCGCCCAGGACACCCGGCTGCTGCTGACCCGCGCCCGCGAAGCCAAGGAAGCGCTGACCGAGCACGCGGAGACCCAGATCACCACGCTGCTGTCCGACGGCCAGGCCCTGAATTTGACGCTGGATCAGGACACCTTCCGCGGCATCACCAAGAACCTGGTGGACAAGACCCTGCTGCCGGTGCGCAAGGCGCTGCGCGACGCCGGCATCTCGGCGGACGAGGTCAAGGGCGTGGTGATGGTGGGCGGCGCCACCCGCATGCCGCAGGTGCAAAAAGCCGTCGGCGACTTCTTCCGCCAGGAGCCGCTGACCAATCTAGACCCGGACAAGGTCGTCGCCTTGGGCGCGGCCATCCAGGCCAATGTGCTGGCCGGCAACAAGGGCGACGACGAGTGGCTGCTGCTGGACGTGATCCCGCTGTCGCTGGGCATCGAAACCATGGGCGGCCTGACCGAGAAGATCATTCCGCGCAACAGCACCATCCCGGTGGCGCGCGCCCAGGACTTCACCACCTTCAAGGACGGCCAGACCGCGATGTCCATCCACGTGCTGCAGGGCGAGCGCGAACTGGTGGCCGATTGCCGCTCGCTGGCCAAGTTCACCTTGAGCGGCATTCCGCCGATGGTGGCCGGCGCGGCGCGCATCCGCATCACCTTCCAGGTGGACGCCGACGGCCTGCTGGAAGTCTCCGCCCGCGAACAGACCAGCGGCGTGGAGGCGCGCATCGAGGTCAAGCCCTCCTACGGCCTCAGCGACGAGGAAATCAGCCGCATGCTGACCGAGTCGATGACCCACGTGCATGAAGACATCGAGGCGCGCAAGCTGCGCGAAGCCGTCGTCGACGCCACCAGCCTCAGCGAAGCCTGTCGCGTCGCGCTCGCCAGCGACGGCGACCTGCTGGACGCCGACGAGCGCGCCGCGGTGGACGAGGCGCTGGCCGCCGTGGACGCGGCCATCGCCGCGGCCCAGGTGGCCCGCGAGGTCAACGAGGCCACCGGCCGCCTCAACCGCGCCACCGAAGAATTCGCCTCGCGCCGCATGGACCGCAATATCCGGCGCGCGCTCAAAGGCCACAACATTTCCGATTTGTAAGGATCCGCCAATGCCGCGAATCATCGTACTGCCCCACGCCGACCTCTGCCCGGAAGGCGTGGTCATCGACAACGCCGAACCGGGCCAGAACATCTGCCAGGTGTTGCTGGATCACGACATCGAGATCGAGCACGCCTGCGAGATGTCCTGTGCCTGCACAACCTGCCATTGCATCGTCCGCGAAGGCGGCGACTCCCTGAACGAGGCCGACGAGCTGGAGGAAGACCTGCTGGACAAGGCCTGGGGGCTGGAAGCCCAGTCCCGGCTGTCCTGCCAGGCGATTGTCGCCGATGAGGATTTGGTGATAGACATCCCTCGGTACACGATCAACCACGCCCGCGAACACCACTAGGAACACGCCCTAAAATCCCTGTAGCCGCGTTGCGCCGCCTTGCCGTACCTCATGTACTGTCTGCGGCGGCGCGCCTTGCTACAGTCGCTGCGCTGGATTTTATGAACGGTTCCACGCTCTGGAGATAAAAAGATGAAATGGACCGACGTGCTGGACATCGCCATCGAACTGGCGGAAACCCACCCGGAAATCGACCCCAAGACCGTGCGCTTCGTTGATCTGCACAACTGGGTGGTCGAGCTGCCGGGTTTCGACGACGACCACAGCCGCGGCGGCGAACGCGTGCTGGAGGCGATCCAGCAAGCCTGGATCGACGAGCTGGAGTAAGCCTCCCGCTCCCCTGTTTCGGCAAGGCCGCGTCCCCTGACGCGGCCTTTTTGCCGCCCGACGCCAAAAACCCGCGGCCGCCGCATAGGAAAAACCGGGACGATGGCGGTATCATCGGACAAAGGCTGCGACAGCCCGCCGGCAGCCTCCTCTTTCGAAACGGAGCTCCCTGATGTTTACCCTCATCATCGGCAATAAAAACTACTCCTCCTGGTCCCTGCGCCCTTGGCTGGTGCTGAAAATGCTGGACGAGCCGTTTGAAGAGCAGCAGATCGATCTCTACCTGTCCGACACCAAGGCCCGCATCCTGGCCGCCAACCCGGCCGGCAAGGTGCCGGTGCTGATAGACCGCAAGCTGCGGATCTGGGATTCGCTGGCGATCTGCGAATACCTGGCCGAGTGCTTCCCCGCCGCCAAGCTGTGGCCGGACGACGCCGGACTGCGCGCCGTCGCCCGCTCCATCGTCGCCGAGATCCACTCCGGCTTCTCCGCGCTGCGCGAACACCTGGCGATGAATCTGACGCTGCGCCACATCAATTACCAGAGCACGCCGGCGGTGGAGTTCGACATCGCCCGCATCATCTCGCTGTGGGAAGAGCATTTGCCGCGCCACCAGGCGGACGGCGAGTTCATCTTCGGCGGCTTCAGCATCGCCGATGCCTTCTTCGCGCCCATCGCCACCCGCTTCCACACTTACAACGTCAAATTGCCGGAACAGTCGCAGGCTTACGTCGACCGTCTGCTGGCTTTGCCGGCGATGCGGGAGTGGTACGGCGCCGCCCAAGCGGAAGGTCAGCGCGTCTAATAACGTCCGATGTCGCAATTAGAGTGGAAGGACGCGCCATAACTCATTAGAATGGCGCGTTTTTTTATCATTTTTACGCGTAGAAGGATAGTTTCATGACCACCCCGTTCATCATCGGCGTTGCAGGCGGCAGCGGCAGCGGTAAAACCACGGTGACCAATCAAGTGCTGGAAACCATTGGCTCCGAGATGGCGGCAGTGATCATTCAAGACTATTACTACCGCGATCAGAGCCATCTGACCTTCGAACAGCGGCTGGCCACCAACTACGACCACCCGCAAGCCTTCGACTGGCCGCTGCTGATCGAACACATCGACGATCTGCGCAACGGCCGCGCCATCGAAATGCCGGTCTACGACTTCGCCAACCACACCCGCGCCGAGGAAACCATCACCGTGCAGCCGGCGCCGGTCATCGTCATCGAAGGCCTGTTCCCGCTGTACGACGCCGCGCTGCGCGACATGATGTCCTTGAAGATCTTCGTCGACACCGATTCCGACGTGCGCTTCATCCGCCGCCTCAAGCGCGATATCACCGAGCGCGGCCGCACCACCGACAGCGTGATCGAGCAATACCTGACCACGGTACGGCCGATGCACAACCAGTTCATCGAGCCGACCAAGCGCTTCGCCGACGTGATCCTGCCGCACGGCGCCAATGATCCGGCGGTGGACATCATCACCACCAAGGTGGCCAGCCTGATGGTGCACAACTGATTTACCCGGCGGCGTCCGCGCCGCCGTTTTCCGCCCGCTGTCGGCAGCGGGCTTCACGCACAGGAGCATTCCATGCACACGATCAAACCGCGCAATCCGCACGCTTGCGCGCCCATCATGAAAAAAGGCGGGGCCCACGGACAAAGCCGCTCCGGACAGCGCCAGGCCGGACGCCAGGCCATGCTGGCCGAACTGGATCTGGATTGGGATCTGGATTGGAACGAAGCGGACGCCTATCCGCCGCGGCCGCAAGCCGCTGCCGACGACGAGCCGGCGGTTTTTGGCGACGTTAACAACAAAGAGCCGCGCAATGCGCGGCTCTTTGTTGTTAACGGGGCCCAGCCGGCGTTTAAACGTCGGACTTCAACTGCAGCAAATCCCAACGGTTGCCGTACAAATCCTCGAACACCACCACGCTGCCGTATTCCTCCTCGCGCGGCTGCTCGCTAAAGCTGACCCCCGCCGCCGCCATGCGGCGGTAATCGCGCCAGAAATCGTCGGTATGCAGGAAGAAGCCGACGCGGCCGCCGGTTTGCGCGCCCACCGCCGCCTGCTGCCGCGCATTGCTCGCCTTGGCCAGCAGCAACGCGCACTCGCTCGCCCCCGGCGGCGCCACGCGCACCCAGCGCTTGCCCTCGCCCTGATGCTCATCCTCCAGCAGGACAAAGCCCAGCTTGTCCACATACCAGGCGATGGCCTCGTCGTAATCCGCCACCACCAGGGCGACCGAACCCAAAAACTGCTTCATATCACGCTCCAAACCAAAACGGCGTCCCCAGGGACGCCGTGATGCGCTTAACCGCTAAAACCCTCTGGCGGCGCTTATTTGCCAATATGCGGCGCCAGCGTGTGCAACAGCTGCGCCAGCACTTTCGGATTGGCGGCGACGATGTCGCCGGACTCCAGCCAGCCCTGCTCGCCGGACAGATCGGTGACGATGCCGCCCGCTTCCTGCACGATCAGGCTGCCCGCGGCGATGTCCCAGGGCTTGAGGTTCAGCTCCCAGAAGCCTTCCACGCGGCCGCAGGCCACATTGCACAGGTCCAGCGAGGCCGCGCCTTCGCGACGCACGCCGGCGGTCTTGGCCAGCACGTCCTTGAGCATGCCCAGGTATTGGTCGATATAGCTTTGGTCGGACACCGGGAAACCGGTGGCGATCACGCACTCATTCATCATGAAGCGCTTGGACACGCGGATGCGGCGATCGTTGAGGAAGGCGCCGACGCCGCGCGAGGCGGTGAACAGATCGTTGCGGTTGGGGTCGAAGACCACGGCTTGCTGCACCTGGCCCTTGTGCGCCAGCGCGATGGAGATCGCGTACTGCGGGTGGCCGTGCAGGAAGTTGGTAGTGCCGTCGATGGGATCGATGATCCACTCGTATTCCGACGAACCGATGCCTTTCGCGCCGGACTCTTCTGCTAGAATCGCGTGCTTGGGATAAGCTTCCAGAATGGAAGCGATGATGGACTCTTCCGCGGCGCGGTCCACTTCGGTCACGAAGTCATTGTGTTTCTTGCGCTCTACGCGCACCGCGTCGAGATTCAGCGACGCGCGCTGGATGACACTGCCGGCGCGGCGAGCGGCTTTCACCGCGACATTGAGCATCGGATGCATTGACGGCCTCTACACTTTCAACCATGACAGACGTCCGCCACATGACGCGACGCCTGCTAGTAACAATCTGGGTTAAGGAACAAGAAAAACCCGGCGCAATCGGGCAAGGCGGCATGCCTGCCCATCCGGCAAGCGCTGGCCTTGCGCGCAAAACGGCGCGCGGGCTTTTCGATAAGCCGGCTATTTTAATGTGAAACTGCTGATGAATAAACCCCAAGTACCTGATTTTCTGAAAAACATTCGCGTGGTGTTGGCTCGCCCCAACCATCCGGGCAATATCGGCTCCGCCGCCAGGGCGATGAAGACCATGGGCCTGAGCCGCTTGTATCTGGTTGAACCCAAAGTGTTTCCCAGCGACGAAGCCAATACGCTGGCCTCCGGCGCGGTGGATCTCCTGGAGCAGGCCACCGTGGTGTCCAGCCTGGCCGAGGCGCTGCAAGACGTCACCATCGCCTGCGCGCTGACCAGCCGCCGCCGCGAACTGACCACCCCCTTGTCCACCCCGCGCCAGACCACGCCGGAACTGGTCGCGCGCGCCCAGGCCGGCGAACAGGTGGCCCTGGTGTTCGGCAACGAGACCTTCGGCCTGTCCATCGAAGAAGTCGAGCAGTGCAACCGCCTGGTCACCATCCCCGGCAACCCGGACTACTTCTCGCTGAACCTGGCGATGGCGGTGCAGGTGATGACCTACGAGCTGTTCAGCCACACCGGCGTGGACATCGACTACCTGCGCGCCGACAGCGACGCGGCGGCGCTGGGCGAGGTGGAGGGCTTCTGCGGCCACCTGGAACAGACCATGGACAAGATAGGCTACTTCCGCCGCCGCAACAGCGAGCGCATGATGCGCCGGATGCGCACCCTGTTCAACCGCGCCGGCCTGCTGCGCGAGGAGATCGACATTCTGCGCGGCTTCCTCAAACAGGTGCAGCGCGCCGCCGACGGCGAAGTCCGCCGCGACGCGCCCGAGCGGGATGGCGAATAAGCCGCCGTTCCCCCTGCCCTACGCGCACCCGGCGGTGCGCGATCTGGCTTTTCTGCTCTCCGCGCCCTCCCCTTGGCGCAGCGGCGCCGACATCGCGCCGCAACGGCTGCTGGGCGCCGACGGCCCGGCGCTGCTGCAAGCGCTGGACGCCGATCCCGCCGAGCTGCAGCACTGGCTGGCGCGCCAGCCCACCCGCCGCCTGGGCCATTACGCCGAGCGGCTGCTGTCGTTCTGGTTCCGCCTGGCGCCGCACATCGAACTGGTCGCCAGCAATCTGCCGGTGCGCGACGCGGACGGCCGCACCGTCGGCGAGTTCGACTTCCTGCTGCGCCTGGACGGCCAGCCGCTGCACCTGGAAGCCGCCAGCAAGTTCTACCTGCAACTGGGCCGCAGCGCCGACACCCTGACCGGCCCCAGCCTGCGCGACGCCTGGGCGCTGAAAGCCCGCAAGCTGCAGACCCAGCTGCGCCTGTCCCGCCACCCGGCGGCGCAAGCGATGCTGCCGGCGGGCTTCGACGGCTGCGCGGTCGGCGCCCGGCTCAGCGGCTGGCTGTTCCACGCCCGGGACACCTCGCCGCAAGCGCCGCCCGGCGCCCGGCCGCTGTACGGGCAATACTGGCCGCTGCGCGGCGACTGGCCGGCGCTGAACGCGGACTCGCGCTGGGCCTGGCTGCCCCGGCTCAGCTGGCTGGCGCCGGCGCGGCTTGGCTTCGAACAGACCCACACCGCGGCGGCATTGCGCGCGCAGCTGGAAGAGGCGGCGGCGCCGCAATTGCTGGCCGAACTGCAAGCCGGCGCCGACGGCTGCTGGCATGAAGTGGCGCGCGGCTTCGCCGTGCCGCCCGGCTGGCCGCAGGAAGCGCCCTTGTCGCGGCTATTGCAGCAAATCGCCGGCAGCCCGAGCCCATGAAAAAAGGCAGGCCCATGGCCTGCCTTTAGCAATACGGCGCTGCGCGCTCAATGCCCGTTGGCGTGGGCGCAGCCGGAAATCAGCGCCTTCAACTCGTCCACCATCACCAGCTGGATGTGCTTGTGATCGACGGTGATCCAGCCTTGCTGCTGGAACTTGGACAGCGTGCGGCTGACGGTTTCCAGTTTCAGGCCCAGGAAGCTGCCGATTTCCTCGCGGCTCATGCGCAGGATGAAATCATTGGCGGCGAAGCCGCGAGTGGACAGACGCTGCGACAGATTCAGCAGGAAGGCGGCCAGCCGTTCTTCCGCCTTCATGTTGCCCAATAGCAACATTACATTCTGATCGCGAACGATCTCGCGGCTCATCAACCGGTAAAAATGGTGCTGCAGGGTGGGAATTTCGCGGCCCAGGCTCTCCATGCGGCTGAACGGCAGTTCGCACACCTCGCTGTCCTCCAGCGCGATGGCGTCGCAACCGTGCACATTGGCGGAAATGCCGTCCAGGCCCATCAGTTCGCCGGACATGTGGAAGCCGGTGACCTGCTCGCGGCCGTCCTGGCTGGCGACGCTGGTCTTGAAGAAGCCGGTGCGCACCGCGAACAGCGAGCGGAAGCCCTCGCCGCTGCGGAACAGATACTCGCCGCGCTTCAGACGGCGGCTTTGGCGGATCACCGCGTCGAGCTGGGTCAGTTCCTCGCGGTTGAGCCCCACAGGCAGACAGAGTTCCTTCAGGCTGCAGTTGGAGCAGGAGACCTTCAGGTTATGCAAAGAGATATGGTTCTGATCGGACATGGCATGTTTAGTACAAGCTTGCGACGAAGCTTGACCCTTATCAAAGCGAAATTCGCAGGATTTCCGCAAATTTACCAGTCCACCAGAGGTTTTGCCATCCAAATACGACATGAAGACCACCCACCCATTTTCTCCTGCCCATTTTGAATTCGACCGCGCTCTGATCGAGCGCCTCGACGGGACAGGTCCTAGATATACGTCATACCCGACAGCGGATCGCTTTACGCCGGGTTTTGCCGAAAGAGACTACATCCACTGGCTACGGCAGCGCAGCATCGGCGCCAACCGGAAACCTTTATCATTGTACGCTCATATACCATTTTGCAACACTATCTGCTACTACTGCGGTTGCAACAAAATCATCACCAAGGACAGCGGCAAAGCCGATTTGTACCTGGACTACCTGGAAAAGGAAGTCCGGATGGTCGCCTCCTGTCTGGGCCGCCGCGAGCAAGTGGTACAGCTGCATTTCGGCGGCGGCACGCCGACTTTCCTGTCCGACGCGCAACTGGAACGATTGATGACCTTGCTCAAGACTCATTTCGAGTTCTTGAAGGAGGGGGAGTATTCCATAGAAATAGACCCGCGCAAAGTCAGCGCGGAGACAATCTTCAAACTGGCCGCACTCGGCTTCAACCGCATCAGCGTCGGCATCCAGGATTTCGAACCGGAGGTGCAGCGGGCGGTGAATCGGGTGCAGTCCGAGGAGGAAACGCTGGAGGTGATCCAGGCCGCGCGCGACGCCGGCTTCAAGTCCGTCAGCGTCGATCTGATCTACGGCCTGCCCTTGCAGACTCGCGAATCGGTGCGCCGCACGCTGGACAAGGTGATCGCCATCGGACCGGACCGGCTGGCCTTGTACAACTACGCCCATCTGCCCACCGTGTTCATGCCGCAACGCCGCATCAACGAGGCGGAGCTGCCGTCGCCGGAAACCAAGCTGGACATCCTGCAGGACTCGGTGCAGCGCCTGGCCGACGCCGGCTACGTGTTCATCGGCATGGACCACTTCGCCAAGCCTGACGACGAACTGGCCGCCGCCTTGCGCCAAGGCCGGCTGCAACGCAACTTCCAGGGCTACTCCACCCATGCCGACTGCGACATGATAGGCCTGGGCGTGTCCTCCATCGGCAAGGTCGGCCCCTGTTACAGCCAAAGCGCCAAGGACCTGGACGGCTACTACGCGGCGCTGGACAGCGGCCACCTGCCGGTGCTGCGCGGGCTGACGCTGGACAACGACGACATCCTGCGCCGCAGCATCATCCAGGGCCTGATGTGCCGCTTCTCGCTGTCGGTGGAAGCGCTGGAGGAGATTCACGGCATCAACTTCGCCGAATATTTCGCCGAGGAGCTGCCGCAGATTCGCGAGTTCCAGCAACTGGGCCTGCTGTCCTTCGACGGCGACTTCATCATGGTGGAGCCGAGAGGACGCTTCCTGATCCGCAATATCGCGATGATCTTCGATAAGCACCTGCGCGAGCGCCGCACCCAGGCGCGCTACTCCAAGACCATTTGAGCCCGCCCCGCAGCAAAACAGCCCGCGTCTGAACGCGGGCTGTTTGTTGTCGGTGTCGGACCTGGGCTTACCAGATGTCTTTTTCCACCTTGGCCGCCAGTTCCGGGTAATCCGCCACCTTGAACACCGGCGTGGACTCGCCCCGCTTCAGCTGACGCTCGTAGTCTTTCAGCACGATGAAGAAGTAACGCGACAGCAGCACGATGGCCACCAGATTGATCAAGGCCATCAGGCCCATGGCGAAGTCGGCCATGTCCCACACCAGCGGCAGGCTGGCCACCGCGCCGAACATCACCATCGCCAGCACGATCAGGCGGAAGGCCAGCAAGATTCCCTTGTTGCTGCGGATGAATTCGACGTTGCCCTCGGCGTAAGCGTAATTGCCGATGATGGTGGAAAAGGCGAACAAGAACATCGCCACCGCCAGGAAGGACGCGCCGATCGGGCCGAACTGCGATTCGATCGCCTTCTGCGTCAGCGCCACGCCGCTTAAGCCCTGGTCGTACACGCCGGACAACAGAATGATAGCGGCGGTGGCGGTGCAGATCACCATGGTGTCGATGAAGACGCCGAACATCTGGATCGCGCCCTGGCTCGCCGGGTGGCGCGAAGTCGCCGTCGCCGCCGCGTTGGGGGCGGAACCCATGCCGGCCTCGTTGGAGAACAGGCCGCGCTTGATGCCCAGCATCATCGCCTGGCTCACCGCGTAGCCGGCGAAGCCGCCCGCCGCCTGCTCCAGGCCCAAGGCGCTCTTGACGATCAGCACGATCAGACCCGGCAGCTCGGCCGCATGCGCCGCCAACACGTAGAAGGTCATCAGCAGATAGATGGCCGCCATCACCGGCACCAGCCACTCGGCCACCCGCGCCACCGAGCGCACGCCGCCGAAAATGATGGGCGCGGTCATCGCCACCAGGGCGATGCCCACCATATAGCGGTTCCAGCCCCAAGCACCCTCGGTGGCCGCCACGATGGAGTTGGCCTGCACCGCGTTGAACACCAGGCCGAAGGCCAGGATCAGGCACAGGGCGAAGATCACGCCCAGCCAGCGTTGCCCCAGGCCCTTCTGGATGTAATAGGCCGGACCGCCGCGGAAGGTGTCGTCATGGTGATTGGTCTTGAACAGCTGCGCCAGCGTCGATTCGGCGAAGGCGCTGGCCATGCCCAGCATCGCGGTCAGCCACATCCAGAACACCGCGCCGGGACCGCCGGCGGCGATGGCGATGGCCACGCCGGCGATATTGCCGGTGCCCACCCGGCTGGCCAGGCCGGTGGCGAAGGCCTGGAACGGCGAGATGTCGTCCTTGCTGCGATGGCCGCCGCGGCCGCCCATCATTTCGCGCCAGCCGCGCGCGAACAGCCGCAGTTGCAGCAGGCCGGAACGCAGCGAGAAATACAAGCCGACGGCCAACAGCAGGCCGATCAGCACCTTGCCCCAAATCACATCATTGGCGGCATTGATAAACGAATGAAGCAAGTCCATGGATCCTCTATAAAGCTCTGAGCGTGGCAATCTGGAAATGGGCGACGCGCGCCGGAAGGATTTCAGACTGGAAGGTTGACTTCGCCGCGGTCTTGGCGCCGGGCTTCTAGCTTGCGGCCTTGGCGAAACAGCACCCCGCGGCCGTCTGGCCGCCTGATTCAGGACACTGCTTCGTCAGACTGTTTCGATGCAAAACCCGGCGAATTTAGCAAAATAGAGTGATTGCTGGCAATGCCGAAAGGTTTTGGGCCAAGCCGCGCCCGCCGGCTTTTCGCCGCCCCGGCCAACGCCTTTGTCATTGATTCAAGCCGTAGCTTCGCCTATTTATCCAAGCACAAAACAATCAAAAGTCATTTTTGATGACCCAAGCATTATTGCCGGTTGCCCAGCTTAGCCAGACAAGGCAAAGCTCATACTCTCGCCCGCGAGGAACTGATACGCGACCCCTATGACAAGTCATCGCATTTCATGCGGCAATCGCAGCCCGTGAAAATTGCCTATTCTGGAACTGGCGACGCGGACGTCCACATTGCGGGCGTCGCCGCCACAGTCAGGAGCGAGATCATGACAACACCCGTGGTAAGGCTGATGCAGCGCTTGAGCTACCCCAGCCGCTTTGCGCTGATCGGCACGGTCTTTGCCGTCGCCTTACTGTATATGGTGTACGGTCTGTATCGAACCAATCAGGACAATATCGATTTTTCGCAAAAAGAAAGAGTCGGGGTGTCCTATATCCAGCCGCTGCACCATTTGCTGGGCGCGCTGGAGCAGGCGCAGGACCTGGCCGTGCGCGCGGCTCAGGGCGAGGCCGCCGCCAAGGCGGCGCTGCCCGCCGCCCAGGCGCAGCTGGAACAAGGCTGGAACCGGCTGCAAAGCGCGCACGAACAATACGGCGCCGTCCTGCAGACCGACGAAGCCTGGAAAACCGCCAGCGCCGCGCGAGGCACGCTGTCGCGGATCGGCGCGGCCCCTCCGCCGCAAGTGATCGCCAGCTTCGACAGCACGGCGGACAAGCTCAACGCCCTGCTCGGCGCCGCCAGCGACAACTCCAACCTGACGCTGGACCCGGACATCGACAGCTATTACCTGATGGACGCCGCCACCGCCAAACTGCCCTCGCTCAGCAACTACATCGGCGAAGCGCTGGCCTGGGCCGCCAAATCGGAAGCCGGCCAGGCGCTGACGCCGGCGGAGCGCGACCGCCTGGTGGAATTGCGCCCGCTGATCAACGGCGCGCTGGACGGCTTGAACAGCGATCTGGCCAAGGCGCTGGCCTACAACCCGGCCTTGAAAAACGAGCTGAACGCCGAATCCCAGGCGCTGACCGCCTTTCATCAAAGCCAGGCCGCGTCCATCGACAAGGCCATCGCCGGGCAAACCGGCGCCGCCGTGGCCCTGGGCGGGATGGCGGCGAAAAACGCCGAAATCGGCGCCCGCTTCAGCGATGTGACGCTGAAAAACCTGGAGGCGCTGTTGCAGGCCCGCATCGAACGGATGCAGGCCCAGCGCAATTTCTACATCGGCATCGGCCTGGCCGCGATGCTGTTGGCCAGCTTCCTGTTCCACCAGCTCTATCTGTCCATCACGCTGCAATTGGGCGGCGAGCCCTTCTACGTGCAAAGCGTGGTCGAGCAACTGGCCGCCGGCCAGCTGGGCACCCGTATCCAGCTGCGCGAACAGGACAACAGCAGCTTGCTGGCCTCCATCGGCCAGATGCGCGACCAATTGCGCGACACCGTGACCCAGTTGCTGGACACCTCGCGCGAAGTCAACGCGGCCGCGGACCAGATGGCGCAAAGCGCCCAGAACGTGTCCCACAGCAGCACCCGGCAAACTCAGGCGGCGGCCAGCATGGCGGCGGCGATCGAAGAGCTGAGCACCAGCCTGATGGTCAGCGCCGAGCAATCTGAACAAGCCAATCAACTGTCGCGCGCCGCGGTCAGCCAGTCCAGCGAGGGCAACGCCATCATCCACGACGCCAGCGCCAGCATGGACAGCATCGTGCGCGACGTGTCCTCGGCCTCGGAAACCATAGGCGCGCTGGGCCAGCAATCGGAGTCCATCGCCAGCATCGTCGACGTGATCCGCGATGTCGCCGATCAAACCAATCTGCTGGCGCTGAACGCCGCCATCGAGGCCGCGCGCGCCGGCGAACAGGGCCGAGGTTTCGCCGTGGTGGCCGACGAAGTACGCAAGCTGGCGGAGCGCACCGCGCAATCCACCACCGAGATCAGCACCATCGTCTCCGACATCCAACGCACCTCGCAGCAGGCCATCGCCAATATGCAGACCGGCATGAGCGCCATCATGCAAGGCCAGGAAAACACCCGCAACGCCGGCGCCAGCATCGCCTCCATCCGCCAATGCGTGGACCAGGTGCTGGACAGCATCCATCAAATCACCCAGGGGCTGAAGGAGCAGAGCAGCGCCAGCCAGTCGCTGGCGCAGAACGTGGAGAGCGTGGCGCGGATGTCGGAAACCAACGCCAGCGCCGTAGAAGCCAGCGCCCAGACCGCCGGCGAACTGCAATCGGTGTCGCAACGGCTGGGCCAGCTCGCCGGCCGCTTCAGCGTCTAGACCGCATGCCGCGCCTGCCGGGAACACTGATCGCGGCGCTGGCCTCGGCGCCCGCCGCCGCGGCAGGGCTGACCATACTGGTCAGCCCTCAGCCTCCCATCATCGAAGTCTCCGCCGATCAACAACACGTCTCCGGCGCCGCCATCGACCTGATGCGCGCGCTGTCCCAGCGCGCCGGCCTGCCGTTCAAGTTCGCGCCCTACCCCTCCGCCCGCGCCGTGCTGCTGGTTCGGCAAACGCCGGACACCTGCCTGACCGCCGCCCGCTTTCCCGAGCGCGAAGCGCTGTTCCGCTGGAGCGAGCCAGTCATCCGCCTGCGGCTGGTGCTGCTGGCGCGCCAAGACGAAACCCGCGACTTCGGCGGCGTGGAGCAAGCCCGGCAATTCCACATCGGCGCCGTGCGCGGCACCGCCGTGGCCAGCCGGCTGAAACAGCAGGGCTGGACGCTGGACGAAAGCGCGGACGCGGAGACCAATCTGCGCAAGCTGCAACTGGGCCGCATCGACCTGCTGGCCACGCTGGACGTGGGCATACAGAGCCTGGCCGACAAAATGAAAATGGCGACGCCGCGCGTCGCCCTGGTGGTGAACGAAACCGACATCTATTTCGCCTGCCACCCGCAATTGAGCGACGAGGCGATGCGGCGGCTGAACCACGCCATCCTGGCGATGAAGGCGGACGGCAGCTTCAAGGCCTTCAATCTGAAATAGGCCGCAGCAGATCCAAACGGTCGGTGCAGACGCTGTCCACGCCCCAAGCCAGCAGGCGCTCGGCGTCGGCCGGCAGATTCACCGTGTAGCACAGCAATTGAAAGCCGGCCTGCTTGACGCCGGCCGCCAAGGCCGCGTCCAGGCCCAGGTGGTCGCAGTGCAGCGCGACGCAGCCCAGCTCGCGCAAGCGCGCCAGCCAGTCCGCCGGCACCCGCTCCACCAGCCAGGCGCGCGGCAGCTGCGGCGCGGACTCGCGCGCGGCGCGCAGCGCCTCGGCGGAAAAAGACGACAGCAAGGGCGGCTGCGCGGCGCCGGCCCACAGCCGCGCGGCTTCCGCCGCCACCGCCGCGCCGGTCTCCGCCTCCCGCCCCGGGCAGGGCTTGATCTCGATGTTCAAGGCGATGCCGTGCGCAAGGCAATAAGCGGCGACATTGTCCAGCGTCGGCATCGGCTCGCCGGCGAAAGCCGCGCCCTTCCAACCGCCGGCGTCCAGCCGCGCCAACTGCGCCATGCTCAGCGCCGCCGCCGCGCCGCGGCCGTTGCTGGTGCGCTCCACCGTGTCGTCGTGCAGCAGAAAGCAGACATTGTCCGCCGACAGCTTCACATCGCACTCGGCGCCGCGGTAGCCGTAACGCAGGCCTTCGCGAAATCCCGCCAGGGTGTTCTCCGGCGCCAGAACGCCGCCGCCGCGGTGGGCGATGAAACGGGGATAAGGCCATGGCCGGCCGGGCGTGGAATGAGGCATGGGCGCTTCCTTGCAAAGCTCGGACAAAAGGCGTCATTGTCGCCTCTGCGGATTGCAGGCGGATGACGCGCTCCCAGTATGGCAAAAGCCGCCTCTGCACAGCAAAAGCGGCTTCATCAAGCGCGAGGTCTGTTGCGGACTTATTGGTAAGTCAGCGCATTGGCCTTGCCGTGGAACACCCGATAGACGAAGGCGGTGTACAGCAGAATCACCGGCAACACCACCGCCGCGCCCCAGAAGATCACCCACAGGGCCGCGGTGTCGCTGGCCGCCTGCCAGATGTTCAGCCGGCCGATCACCACCTCAGGGAACACGCTGTAGGTCAGGCCCCAGAACGACAGCAACACGATGCCGACGGTGCAGGCGAACGGCGCCCAGCACCAATTGTCGTTGCCGGCGGCCTGGCGCACCGCCAGCCGCGGCAGGATCACCCACAAGGTGGCGAACAGCACGATGCAGCCCAAGGGCAGCGGCAGCAACAGCAGGAACTCCGGCAAGGCGAACCACTTGGCGGCGATATGGCTGCTGGCCAGCGGCGTGGCCGCCGACACCAGCAGCACCGACAGGCCGGCGCCGGCCAGGCTGCGCCGCGCCCAGGCCACCGCCTTGGCCTGCAAGGCGCCGCTGGTCTTCATGATCAGCCAGCCCGCGCCCAGCAGCGTGTAGGCCGCCGCCAGGCCGATGCCGGCCAGCAAGGCGAAGCCCCAGGCCAGCCAGCCGTCGGCGAAGCCGGTCAGATAGCGGCCCAGCATCACGCCCTGGGTCAACGCCGCCAGCAGGGAGCCGCCGGCGAAGGCGACGTTCCACCACGGCTTGTGCGGCTCGCGCGCCTTGACGCGGAAGTCGAAGGCGACGCCGCGCACGATCAGGCCGGCCAGCATCAGCGCCACCGGCAGATAGAGCTCGCCCAGGATGATGCCGTGCGCCAGCGGGAAGCCCACCAGCAACAGGCCCACGCCCAGCACCAGCCAGGTTTCGTTGGCGTCCCAGAACGGGCCGATCGACGCGATCATCATGTCCTTCTCGTCGTCCTCGGCGAAGGGCAGCAGCAGGCCCACGCCCAGATCGTAGCCGTCCAGCACCACGTAAATCAGCATGGCCAGGGCCATCAGGCCGGCGAACACCACCGGCAACCAGTACACAGCGCCACTCATGCCAGTTTCTCCTCAAGATGCGCGGCCTCGCCGCCGGACTGGCCGGCCGCCTTGCCGGCCATGTAGAACAAGACCGACACATAGGCGGTCAGCAACACCAGGTACAGGCCCAGGTACATCGCCAGCGTGGACGCCACCATGCCCCCGGTCGCCGGGCCCGCCGCCTGCGCCGTGGTCAGCACGCCTTCCACCAGCCACGGCTGGCGGCCGATCTCGGTCACGTACCAGCCGGCCAGCGTCGCCACCCAACCGGCGAAGGTCATGCCCACCAGCGCCCGCAACATCAGCGGCGCCAGCTGGCCGCGGCGACGCAGTTGCCAACAGGCCAGCCAGGACACCAGCAGCATCAGCGCGCCGACGCCGGCCATCACGCGGAAGCTCCAGAACACCTTGCCCACCGGCGGATGCTGGGCGAACTCGTTGAGGCCGCGAATCTCGCCGTTCGGATCATGGGTGATGATCAGGCTGGCCAGTTTGGGAATGCCCACCGCCATATCATTCTGGCGGGTTTCCGCGTTGGGCAGCGCGAACAACAGCAGCGGAGCGCCCTTCTCGGTATGCCAGACGCCCTCGATCGCCGCCAGCTTGGCCGGCTGATGCTTGAAGGTGTTCAAGCCGTGCATGTCGCCCACCAGGATCTGCAGCGGAATCAGCAGCGCCGCGGTGATCACGCCGGTTTTCAAGGCCATCTTGGCGCCGTCGCTGCGGTCGCCCTTCAGCCGGCGGTAAGCCGACAGGCCGGCCACCAGAAAGGCCGTGGTCAGGCCGGAGGCGATCAGCATATGGGTCAGCCGGTACGGCAGCGAAGGGTTGAAAATCACCTCCAGCCAGCTGGTCACCACCGCCTTGCCGTCCACCATCTTGAAGCCGGCCGGGGTCTGCATCCAGGAATTAAGGGCCAGGATCCAGAACGCCGACACCGTGTTGCCGAAGGCGACCAGGAAGGTGGCCCAGGTATGCACCCGCTCCGACACCCTGGAACGGCCGAACAGCATCACGCCGAGGAAGGTGGCCTCCAGGAAGAAGGCGGTCAGGATCTCGTAGGCCAGCAAGGGGCCGGCGATATTGCCCACCGTCTGCATATAACCGGGCCAGTTGGTGCCGAACTGGAAGCTCATGGTCACGCCGCTGACCACGCCCAGGGCGAAGGACAGAGCGAAAATCTTCACCCAGAAGCCATAGGCGTCCATCCAGCCCTGCTGGCCGGTCTTGAGATAGCGCAGCTTGAAGAACAGCAGCACCCAGCCCATCGCGATATTGATGGTGGGAAACAAGATGTGAAAGGAAATATTGGCGCCGAACTGAATGCGCGCCAATACCAGCGGGTCAAAGTCCATAGCTACTCCCTGTCGCCGTCGCGACTGGTCAGTTTCGAAAGCGAGTGGGTGAACTGCAGGATCTTCTGCACCTGCGAGCCCAATTTCATCAAGCGCTGCAAGGTCTCCACATCCATGTGCTGGATGTCGGAGAACCAGGTGGTCACCAGTTCGATCAACTGGTGCATCTCTTTCATCCGCTGCTGCGCGTGGCGTTCGGCGTCGCTGGCCGGGCTTTCCATGATGGCGCCGCGCAACATGGTCAGCGTCGGCTCCACCTCGCGCTTTTTGCGCTCTTCGGCCAGCGTTTTAAAGATGGCCCAGACATCGTCGGGCGTGGAAAAATATTCGCGGCGGTCGCCGGGAAAGTGCTGCAGCCTGACCAGGCGCCAGGACTCCAGCTCCTTCAGGCCCATGCTGACGTTGGAGCGCGAAAAGCTCAGGCTCTCGGCGATTTCATCCGCGTTCAGCGGCTTCTCCGAGACATAGAGCAGCGCGTAGATCTGCCCGACGGTGCGATTGATGCCCCAGCGGCTGCCCATTTCCCCGAAATGCAGCACGAAGGACTGGACGAGTGGCGATAAATTCATGACGTTCTCAATTTTCAGGAATTTCTGAAACTTTGATATAAATCATAAATTCGCAATGAAACCAAGTCAATCACAACCATCGTTGAGCGGCCCGCTTGACAAAGCCGCTCACCATGCCAATCGCATTTTCGCAAGCTGAGCCGGCGCGGCTGACGCCGCTGGCGGGCTGCGCTAAAATAGCGCCGACTCTCCAAAGCCCCGCCGCGCGCGGGGCCGAAACATTAATCAGGGATGCCCTGGCGCCCGCGCGGCCTTGATGCGCGGGCGGCGGCCACGGCATCCTGTTGTCCATTAGAAAACATAAGAGCCCATAGCCGATGAGCACGCCACAGCACACCCCGATGATGCAGCAATACCTAGCCATCAAACGCGAACACGCCGACAAGCTGGTGTTCTATCGCATGGGGGACTTCTACGAACTGTTCTATGAGGACGCGGAGAAGGCTGCGCGCTTGCTCGACATCACCCTGACCACCCGCGGCGCCAGCGGCGGCAACCCGATCAAGATGGCCGGCGTGCCCTATCACGCCGCCGAAGGCTATCTGGCGCGGCTGGTCAAGATGGGCGAATCCGTCGCCATCGCCGAGCAGATCGGCGACCCGGCCTTGTCCAAAGGCCCGGTGGAACGCAAGGTGGTGCGCATCGTCACCCCCGGCACCCTGACCGACGCCGCGCTGCTGGACGACAAGCGCGACAATCTGGTGATGGCGGTCAATATGGTCAAGGGCGTGCTGGGCCTGGCCTGGCTGTCGCTCGCCAGCGGCGAATTCAAAGTGCTGCAGACCCGGGTCGATGACCTGCACAGCGAACTGGAACGCTTGAAGCCGGCCGAACTGGTGATTCCGGACGACACCGGCCTCAATGTGTTCGAGACCGTGGCCACGCCCAAGAAAAAGCTGCCGCCGTGGCAGTTCGACATCGAGTCGGCGCAGATGACGCTGACCCGGCACTTCGGCACCCGCGACCTGGCCGGCTTCGGCGCCGACACCCTGCCGGTGGCGGTGGGCGCCGCCGGCGCGCTGCTGGAATACGTCAAGACCACCCAGAGCGTGAACCCGGCCCACATCGCCAACCTGGCGGTGGAGGACACCGGCGAGCTGATCCGCATGGACGGCGCCACCCGCCGCAACCTGGAACTGACCGAAACCATACGCGGCGAGCCGTCGCCGACGCTGGCCTCGCTGCTGGACGGCTGCGCCACCAGCATGGGCAGCCGCCTGCTGCGCCATTGGCTGCACCACCCCATCCGCAGCCACGGCAAGCTGGCGCGCCGGCTGGAGGCGGTGCGCGCCCTGCTGCCGGCCTACGACGACGCCCACGCCCAGCTGCGCGAAGTGGCGGACATCGAACGCATCACCGCCCGCATCGCGCTGCGCAGCGCCCGCCCGCGCGACCTGGCCGCGCTGCGCGATTCGCTGAAGGCGCTGACCGGGGTCAAGCGGCTGGCCGCCGGCCTGGACGCGGAGCTGCTGGGCGAACTGGCGCGTCTGCTGCCGGACGATTCCCCGGTGGAAACCATGCTCAGCCAGGCCATCCTGCCCGAGCCCTCCACCTTCCTGCGCGACGGCGGCGTGATCAACCACGGCCTCAACGCCACGCTGGACGAGCTGCGCGCGATCCAGACCGACTGCGGCGCCTTCCTGCTGGCGCTGGAAGCCCGCGAGAAGGAACGCACCGGCATCCCCACGCTGAAAGTGGAGTTCAACCGCGTGCACGGCTTCTACATCGAAGTCACCAAGGCCCAGGGCGACAAGGTGCCTGACGACTACCGCCGCCGCCAGACGCTGAAGAACGCCGAGCGCTACATCACGCCGGAACTGAAGGAATTCGAAGACAAGGCGCTGTCTGCGCAGGACCGCGCGCTGGCGCTGGAGAAGCAGCTGTACGAAGACCTGCTGGACCAACTGGCCCCGCACATTCCCGACCTGAAGCTGATCGCCCAGGCGGTGGCCGGGCTGGACGTGCTGTCCGCCTTCGCCGAGCGCGCCAACGTCAACAACTACGTGGAGCCGGAATTCGTCGCGGAACCACGACTGGAAATCATCGAAGGCCGCCACCCGGTGGTGGAGGCGGAAGTGGAACGCTTCATCGCCAACGACACCAAGCTGTCCGACACCCGCAAACTGCTGCTGATCACCGGCCCGAACATGGGCGGTAAATCCACCTATATGCGTCAGAACGCCTTGATCACGTTGATGGCTCACGTAGGCAGCTTCGTGCCGGCCCAGCGCGCGGTGATCGGTCCGATAGACCGCATCTTCACCCGCATCGGCGCCTCCGACGACCTGGCCGGCGGCCGCTCCACCTTCATGGTGGAAATGACCGAGACCGCCAACATCCTCAACAACGCCAGCGAACACTCGCTGGTGCTGATGGACGAAGTGGGCCGCGGCACCTCCACCTTCGACGGCCTGGCGCTGGCCTGGGCCATCGCCAAGGCGCTGATAGAGAAAAGCCGCGCCTACACGCTGTTCGCCACCCATTATTTCGAGCTGACCAGCCTGGAAAGCGAGTACCCCAGCGTCGCCAACGTGCATCTGTCCGCGGTGGAGCACAAGGACCGCATCGTGTTCCTGCACCATGTGGAGGAAGGCCCGGCCAGCCAGAGCTACGGCTTGGCGGTGGCCCAGCTGGCCGGCGTGCCCGGCAAAGTGATCCGCGAGGCGCGCCGCTATCTGACCGAACTGGAGAACCACTCAGCCAGCCGCGTGCAGCCAGACCTATTTATCAGTTTACCCGCGACGGCAACTGTGGAACCGGAACCGAATCCGGCGGTCGAACGCCTTCTGGAGGTCGATCTAGACGATCTCTCGCCACGGGAAGCCCAGGCTCTGCTCTATGAATTAAAGAAACTGGCCAAATGACCAGGCCAGACCCGGTGACGTTTCCTATATTACTAGAAGGTAACATCCGAGACAGGAGCAACAACAATGTCGCTTGAAAACACTGCCACCGCCCCGGGCCTGGTCACGCTGTTCAGTCAGGTCACGGACGATGGAAGCATTGCCCTTTCCTCCATCCGCGAGCGGGCCAACCTCGAATTGTCCAGCTTCGCCGAACTGGCGAGCCAACAATTGCAACAACTGGACATCAGCATGCCGCCTGCGATCAGCCTGATCAGCACGCCGGCCTGCCAGCTGGACTTGGAAAACAACCACCCGCATGCCGAGGAAATCCGGGCCTGGTTGCAGGGCAATGACAACATCACCCGAAAATTCAAGGAAGTGGAAGTGCTGTACGAGATCGTGCGCGCCGCGGAAAGCATAGGCGAGACCTTCCCGGAAAGCTCGACCTTCCACATCGGCTTAACCAGCGCCGGGCCCATCGCCTACTTCGAGGACAGCCACCGCGCCTAAACGCCGGCCCGGCCAACCGGGCCGCGTTCGACACCCAGGACGGGGAAGCCAAGGCTTCCCCGTTTTTCTTGCCTTACTCCCCCCGCGGCAAGACCGCCAGCTCTCGCCGGTAAAAGCGCGGATAGCCGTTGATGAAGCGCATCTCCTCCGGATAGGGATAGAAATCCTCGAGATGGCCGGCGCGGATGCGACGCTGGCGCAGCTGCCAGAACTCGGGGCTCAGCAAATCGCGGTGATGGCGCAGGAACACCTGCCTGATCTCGGCGTCGCCCAGCAGAAAAGTGCCGAATTCCTCGGGAAACACATCGTTGCGCGCCACCGGATACCAGACCTCGCCCGACATCTCCATTTCCGGGTTCGGCGCTTCCGGTATCCGGCGGAACTGGCAGTCACTCAGATACTCGATTTCGTCGTAGTCGTAGAAAATCACCCGGCCGTAGCGCGTCACGCCGAAGTTCTTGAACAGCATGTCGCCGGGGAAGATGTTCGCCGCCGCCAGCTCCTTGATCGCCAGCCCGTAATCGCGGACCACCCGCGCCTTCTCCGCCGGATCGCAGCTCGTCAGGTAAAGGTTGAGCGGCTTCAAGCGCCGCTCGATATACAGGTGCTTGATCACCACCTGTTGCTCGCCCTCCTCCATCATCGACGGCGCCTGCGCGCGCAGCTCCCGCAGCAACTCCTCGGTGAAGCGCGCCTTGGGAAAGGCCACATTGGAGAACTCCAGCGTATCCGCCAGCCGCCCCACCCGGTCGTGGCGCTTCACCAGCTGATACTTGGCCTTCACCGTGGCCCGGTCCACCTCCTTGGGCCCGCCGAACACGTCCTTGATCAGCTTGAACACATAGGGATAGGACGGCAGCGTGAACACCAGCATCACCAGGCCGCGGATGCCGGGCGCGATGACGAAGCTGTCGTTGGAATGCTTGAGATGCTGGATGAAGTCGCGGTAAAAGGTGTTCTTGCCCTGCTTCTGCAGCCCCAGCATGGTGTAGAGCTCGGCCTTGGTCTTGCCCGGCAGCATGCCGCGCAGGAACTGCACATAGCCGGACGGCACTTCCATGTCCACCAGGAAGTAAGCGCGGCTGAAGGAGAACAGCACGCCGATGCGCCAGGGCTCCAGCAGCAAGGTGTCCAGATAGAGCCCGCCCAGCTCGTCGTGCAGCACCGGCACGGCGAAGGGATAATGCGCGCCGCCGTTGATCACCCTGCCGAACACATAAGCGGTCTTGTTGCGGTAAAACGGCGACGACAACACCTGGATCTGGCAATTGGCCTCCGGCTGCGGCCAGCGCCCCTCCAGAAAGGCTTCCGCCTGGCGCAGCAGCAGGACGACGTCCCGGCGCAGCCGGGTGAACGGCCGCCGCCAGCCGAAATCCTCGACGATGCGCAGCAGCGCCTGCCGCAGGCCGTCGCGCGCCGGGTAGTAGCTGCGGTAGGACGGCGGGTCGGACTCGATGTACTCGGTGGAGATCGCCGGGCGGATGAAGATGAAGTCGTTGTTGAAGTAGTCGCGGTGCAGGATGCGGGTGAACACCGAGTTGAAGAAGGTCTCCGCGCACTCCGGCTGCTTGTGGTTGGCCAGCAGGCCGATGAAGTAAAGCTTGGCCTGCTGCCAGATTTCGTCGTCCAGCAGATCGGCGTGGAACTCGCCGTGCAGCCGCGCCACCGTCTCCGCCACCCGCTCGTCGTAGAACTGGATGCGGTCGCGCACCGCCTTTTGCACTCCCTGCCAGTCACCGGACTCGAACAAGTCCTTGGCGCCGCGATTGCACTCGCGGAACAGGCGGTAATGCTTGTCGAAGCCGTCCACCAGCGCCTGCGCGATATCGCGCGCCACCGGGTTGTAGTACTCGGGAATCTGCATGCGCTCGCCCTCTGGAGTCGCCAACGGTCGCGCCCGGACGCCGGCTCAGGGTTTGCGCGGGCCTCCGCGCCGGAAACCGCCGGCGCCGCGCGGCTGCACGCCGGGCTTGGCGATGCGCTGAGCATGCGGCACCCGCGGCAAATCCGCAAGGTCCACCTCCAGCTCGCGCATCTCCCCCGGCTGCAGGCCGTCCAGCGTCCACGGCCCTATCGCCGCCCGCACCAGGCGCAGCGTCGGCAGCCCCACCTTGGCGGTCATGCGCCGCACCTGGCGGTTCTTGCCTTCGCTGATGACGATCTCCAGCCAGCCGTCCGGCACCGTCTTGCGGAAACGCACCGGCGGCGTGCGCTCCCACAGCGCCGGCGCGTCGATGCGCCTCGCCTGCGCCGGCTGGGTGGTGAAATCGCCCAGATCGACGCCGCGGCGCAGTTGCTCCAGCTGCTCCTCGCGGATCTGGCCCTCCACCTGCACCCAATAGGTCTTGGGCAACTTCCAGCGCGGATTGGCGATGCGGTGCTGCAATTCGCCGTCTCCGGTCAAGAGCAGCAGGCCTTCGCTGTCGGTGTCCAGCCGGCCCGCCGGGTACACGCCCGGCAAGGGCACGCAGGACTTGAGCGTCGGATGCTTGGGATGCTCGGAGAACTGGCAGATGACGCCATAGGGCTTGTTGAGCAGGATGAGTCGGGACATGGCGTGAAAACGGCGAGGTAAAGAATGAGGCGAATGATACAAGAGCCGGCCGCCGCGCGCCGCAAGTTTGCCGACGAAGACGCTCCGAACGCGGCCTATAATTCGCATTCGAACCGCCGCCGCGCAGTTATCAAGCATAAAAGTTCAAATGCGCAGCGAGCCAAGCGCGCGCGGAGAGGTATAATTCGCTTTTGAAAATTGCCCGAGAGTCTCCGGATCGCGTTCAGGCCGCGTCGCCTGAGCCGCCATCCGCCTTTCCAAGGTCTTTCCATGCGCCGGCAGCGCCCTGCGCAACCGTTCTGTCGTCACAAGATAAAAGGAGATAGAGTAATGCCTTCGGAACAGCCCAAAATCATATACACCCTGACCGATGAAGCGCCGGCGCTGGCCACCAGCGCCTTCCTGCCGGTCGTGCAAGCCTTCGCCGGCTCCGCCGGCATTGAAATCGCCACCGCCGACATTTCGCTGGCGGCGCGCGTACTGGCCGAATTCCCCGACTATCTGGCCGACGAACAGAAAGTGCCGAACACCCTGGCCGAGCTGGGCAAGCTGACCCAGCACCCCGACACCAACATCATCAAGCTGCCCAATATCAGCGCCTCCGTGGCTCAGCTGATCGCCTGCGTCAAGGAATTGCAGGCCAAGGGCTATGCGCTGCCGGACTATCCGGAAAACCCGGCCTCCGACGCCGACAAGGCGATCAAGGACCGCTACGCCAAGTGTCTGGGCTCGGCGGTGAACCCGGTGCTGCGCGAAGGCAACTCCGACCGCCGCGCGCCGCTGGCGGTGAAGAACTACGCCAAGAAGCACCCGCACTCGATGGGCGAATGGAAGCAATGGTCGCAGACCCACGTCTCCCACATGCACCACGGCGACTTCTACCACGGCGAAAAGTCGATGACGCTGGACAAGGCGCGCGACGTAAAAATGGAGCTGACCACCAAGAGCGGCCAGACCATCGTGCTCAAGCCCAAGGTCGCGCTGCAGGCCGGCGAGATCATCGACTCCATGTTCATGAGCAAGAAGGCGCTGTGCGAGTTCTACGAACGTGAAATGGAAGACTGCCGCGAATCCGGCATTCTGTTCTCCCTGCACGTCAAAGCCACCATGATGAAGGTGTCCCACCCCATCGTGTTCGGCCACTGCGTCAAGATCTACTACAAGGAAGCCTTCGAGAAGCACGGCAAGCTGTTCGAGGAACTGGGCGTCAACGTCAACAACGGCATGGCCACCCTGTACGAGAAGATCGAAACCCTGCCGGCCTCCAAGCGCGAAGAAATCATCCGCGACCTCCACGCCTGCCAGGAGCACCGTCCGCGCCTGGCGATGGTGGATTCGGCCAAGGGCATCACCAACTTCCACTCGCCCAACGACGTGATCGTGGACGCCTCGATGCCGGCGATGATCCGCGCCGGCGGCAAGATGTGGGGCGCCGACGGCAAGCCTTACGACGCCAAGGCGGTGATGCCGGAATCCACCTTCGCCCGCATTTACCAGGAGATGATCAACTTCTGCAAATGGCACGGCAACTTCGATCCCAAGACCATGGGCACCGTGCCCAACGTCGGCCTGATGGCGCAGAAGGCGGAAGAGTACGGCTCCCACGACAAGACTTATGAAATCCAGGAAGACGGCGTCGCCAACATCGTCGACCTCGCCAGCGGCGAAGTGCTGCTGTCGCAGAGCGTCGAGCAAGGCGACATCTGGCGCATGTGCCAGGTGAAGGACGCGCCTATCCGCGACTGGGTCAAGCTGGCCGTCACCCGCGCCCGCAACTCCGGCATGCCGGCGGTGTTCTGGCTGGACCCGTACCGCCCGCACGAAAACGAGCTGATCAAGAAGGTGCACGCCTACCTGAAGGATTACGACACCAGCGGCCTGGAAATCCACATCATGTCCCAGGTGCGCGCGATGCGTTACACCCTGGAACGCGTGGCCCGCGGCCTGGACACCATCTCGGTGACCGGCAACATCCTGCGCGACTATCTGACCGACCTGTTCCCCATCATGGAGCTGGGCACCTCGGCCAAGATGCTGTCCATCGTGCCGCTGATGGCCGGCGGCGGCATGTACGAGACCGGCGCCGGCGGCTCCGCGCCCAAGCACGTGCAACAGCTGCTGGAAGAAAACCATCTGCGTTGGGACAGCCTGGGCGAGTTCCTGGCGCTGGCGGTGTCCTTGGAAGAGCTGGGCATCAAGACCGGCAACGCCAAGGCCAAGATTCTGGCCAAGACGCTGGACCTGGCCACCGGCAAGCTGCTGGACGAGGACAAGTCCCCGTCGCGCCGCACCGGTGAACTGGACAACCGCGGCAGCCAGTTCTACCTGTCCATGTACTGGGCTCAGGCGCTGGCCGCCCAGTCCGACGACAAGGAGCTGCAGGCCCGCTTCGCGCCTATCGCCCAGAACCTGGCCGGCAACGAGCAGAAGATTCTGGCCGAGTTGAAAGCGGTGCAGGGCAAGGCGGCCGACATCGGCGGCTACTACCACCCGGACACCGCCAAGTGCGGCGCGGTGATGCGCCCGAGCGCCAGCTTCAACGCCGCGCTGGCGGCAGTGCTCGGCTAAGTCTCTCCCCCGGCGGGAACTTCCCGCCCGACAAAACGCCAAGACAGATGTCTTGGCGTTTTTTTTGCGCCGTCCCGGCTGCGCCGGCGGCAAGCTTTTCATGACCGTTTCATTGATAATCGAAACACAGGCTTGTCCGGCCGCGCGCCGCGCGCGCCACCCTCAGGAGAGAAAGCATGAGCGTCACCCATATCAAGGTTCCGGCAGACGGCGAGAAGATCATCCCCGGCCGGCCGACGCCCGATCATCCGATCATCCCCTTCATCGAAGGCGACGGCATAGGCGTGGACATCACCCCGGTGATGATCAAGGTGATAGACGCCGCGGTGGCCAAGGCCTACGGCGGCCGGAAGAAGATCCACTGGATGGAGGTGTACGCCGGCGAAAAATCCACCCGGCTCTACGGCCCGGACGAATGGCTGCCCAAGGAAACCTTCGACGCGCTGAAAACCTATTCGGTATCGATCAAGGGCCCGATGACCACCCCGGTGGGCGGCGGCATCCGTTCGCTGAACGTGGCGCTGCGCCAAGAACTGGACCTGTACCAGTGCGTGCGGCCGGTGCGCTACTTCAAGGGCGTGCCCTCGCCGCTGAAGCAGCCGGAGCTGACCGATATGGTGATCTTCCGCGAGAACACCGAGGACATCTACGCCGGCATCGAGTGGCAGGCGGGCAGCGAGGCCGCCAAGAAGGTCATCGCCTTCCTGCAGGACGAAATGGGCGTGAAGAAGATCCGCTTCCCCGAGTCTTCCGGCATCGGCGTCAAGCCGGTGTCCAAGGACGGCACCGAACGCCTGGTACGCGCCGCCATCCGCTACGCGATAGACAACGACCGCAAGAGCGTGACCATCGTGCACAAGGGCAACATCATGAAGTACACCGAGGGCGGCTTCCGCGACTGGGCCTACGCGCTGGCCAAGGAGGAGTTCGGCGCGACGCCTGTCGACGGCGGCCCGTGGTGCGCGTTCAAGAACCCGAAGACCGGCCGCGACATCGTGGTCAAGGACGCCATCGCCGACGCCTTCCTGCAGCAGATCCTGCTGCGCCCGGCCGAATACGACGTGGTGGCCACGCTGAACCTGAACGGCGACTACATCTCCGATGCGCTGGCCGCGCAGGTGGGCGGCATCGGCATCGCGCCCGGCGCCAACATCTCGGACCAATACGCGGTGTTCGAAGCTACCCACGGCACCGCGCCCAAGTACGCCGGCCAGGACAAGGTCAATCCCGGTTCGCTGATCCTGTCCGCCGAGATGATGCTGCGCCACCTGGGCTGGAAGGAGGCAGCCGATCTGGTGATCAAGGCGATGGAAGCCGCGATCGCCGACAAGCAGGTGACCTACGACTTCGCCCGCCTGATGGACGGCGCCGTCGAAGTCGGCTGCTCCGCCTTCGGCGACGCGATGATCGCGCGCATGTAAAAGAGCGTGCAGATAATCAAAAAGCCCGCGTTGCCGCGGGCTTTTTGATTGGGGGAAGCACGTCTCAGCGCCGCAGATAATCGACGAAGGCGTAAGCCAGGCCTTCGGCGCTGACGTGGGCCTCGCGGCTGTCCTCGCGCCAGAGTTCGGCGGACACCTCGGGAAAATGGGCGTCGCCCGGATACGCGCCGGCGATCTCGGTCAGGCGCAGGCAGTCGGCGCTGGCGATCGCCTGGCGGTACAGCTCGGCGCCGCCGATCAGGCACACCTCCTCCACCGCGCCGGCCAGGGCCAGCGCCTGCTCCAGCGAATGCGCGGCCTCCGCGCCGTCGGCGCGCCAGTCCGCCTGGCGCGTCACCACGATGTTGCGGCGGCCCGGCAAGGGCCGGCCGATGGAGTCCCAGGTCTTGCGGCCCATGATCACCGGCTTGCCCAGAGTCACCGCCTTGAAATGCTTGAGGTCCTCCGGCAAATGCCAGGGCAGGCGGTTGTCTATGCCTATCACCCGCTCGGCCGCCATCGCCGCCACCAGGGTCAAGCGCGGCTTCCCGGCCGCCGTCATACCGCCACCGCCGCTTTGATGTGCGGGTGCGGGTCGTAGCCTTCCAGCTCGAAATCCTCGAACTTGAAGCCGAAGATGTCCTTGACCTGCGGATTGATCTTCAGCGTCGGCAGGACGCGCGGCTCGCGCGACAGCTGCAGCGCGGTCTGTTCCAGATGATTGCTGTACAGGTGGGCGTCGCCCAGGGTGTGCACGAACTCGCCCGCCTGCAAGCCACACACCTGCGCCATCATCATGGTCAGCAAGGCGTAGCTGGCGATATTGAAGGGCACGCCGAGGAAGATGTCGGCGGAACGCTGGTACAGCTGGCAGGACAGCTTGCCGTCGGCCACGTAGAACTGGAACAGGCTGTGGCAGGGCGGCAGCGCCATCTCGTCCACCAGCGCCGGGTTCCAGGCCGACACGATCAGGCGGCGCGAATCTGGATTGTTCTTGATCATCGCCACCACATTGGCAATCTGATCGATATGGCGGCCGTCCGGCGCCGGCCAGCTGCGCCACTGATAGCCGTAGACCGGGCCCAGATCGCCGTTTTCGTCGGCCCACTCGTCCCAGATCGACACGCCGTTTTCCTTCAGATAACGGATATTGGTGTCGCCGGACAGGAACCACAGCAATTCATGGATGATGGAACGCAGATGGCACTTCTTGGTGGTGATCAGCGGAAAGCCCTGTTGCAGGTCGAAACGCATCTGGTGGCCGAATACCGAACGGGTGCCGGTGCCGGTGCGGTCGGACTTGTCGTGGCCATGTTCCAGCACATGGCGCATCAGGTCGAGATACTGTCGCATTGTGTTCATTCCATCGTTGACGCCGGCCATTGTACCCGACTTGAAGCCCGCCTCGGACTCGACTTGAAGCCGCCTCGGAAAAGCTGGCCCGGCCTCGCCGCTTCGGCTACCATTCTCTTTAAAATCAAGACAGAAGCATGAAACACCGGACATGGCTGAAGATTCCGACCTAGAACGCACCGAACCCGCCACCGCGAAACGGCTGGGCCTCGCCCGAGAAGACGGCAATATCCCGCGCTCGCGCGAGCTGACCACCTTCGCCATCACCATGGCCGGCGTGGCGCTGCTGATGGCCCAGGGCGGCCACATCGCCACCAATCTGGCGCAGACCATGCGCGTACTGCTGACCTTCGACCAGACCACGGTGCACAGTGTGGAGCCGGCGCTGAACCGCTTCAAGGAAACCATTTTCAACGCGCTGTGGAGCCTGGCGCCGCTCCTGGCCGGACTGGCGCTGGTGGCGCTGTTCGTGCCCATGCTGGTGGGCGGCTGGAACCTCACCTTCAAGGCGGTCGAGCCCAAATTCAGCAAGCTCAACCCGCTGCCCGGCGTCAAGCGCATGTTCTCGGTCAACGCCGCCACCGAAGCGCTGAAAGCCATTCTCAAGAGCGTGCTGATCGGCGGCATCGCCACCTGGTTCATCTGGCGCGAGCGCGCCGAGATCATCGGCCTGATCGCCATGCCCCTGCCCGCCGGCATCGCCAAGATGACCGACATGATCATCACCACCTTCTTCGTGGTGACCTCGGCGATGATTCTGCTGGTGGCGATAGACGTGCCCTTCCAGCTGTGGAGCTACCACAAGAAGCTGCGCATGACCAAGGAAGAGGTCAAGCAGGAATACAAGGAGGCCGAGGGCTCGCCCGAGGTCAAGGGCCGCATCCGCCAGATGCAGCGCGAAGCCGCGCGCAAGCGCATGATGCAGGAGATTCCCAGCGCCAACGTCATCGTCACCAACCCTACCCACTACGCGGTGGCGATCAAGTACGACGACGGCATGCGCGCGCCGCAAGTGGTGGCCAAGGGCTCGCTGAAGCTGGCGGAAAAAATCATAGACACCGGCAAGGAGCACCGCGTCATCGTGATGCGCTCTCCCAGCTTCGCCCGCGCGCTGTACTTCCACGCCGAGATGGGAGAGGACATTCCGGCCAAGCTCTACGCCGCCGCCGCCCAGGTGCTGGCCTATGTGTTCCAGCTCAAGAGCTATCAGGACAACGGCGGCCTGGCGCCGGTGTTCCCGGATCAACTGGAGGTGCCCGCCGAGCTTGACCCGCAAAGCAAACGCCAGCAAGATGCGACGCCACCATAATGACAAGGTCGACGAAACGATTCGACCGGCTTGAGCCATAAATCCAGCATGGACTCCATACTAGACATACTGAAGCGCTTCAAAGTCACCCAGCTGGCCGGCCCCGTGCTCATCATCCTGATCCTGGCGATGATGGTGCTGCCGCTGCCGCCGGTGCTGCTGGACATCTTCTTCACCTTCAACATCGCCGTCTCGGTGATCGTGTTGCTGGTGGGGATCAATGTGCGCAAGCCGCTGGACTTCTCCGCCTTCCCCACCGTGCTGCTGGTCACCACCCTGCTGCGGCTGTCGCTGAACGTCGCCTCCAGCCGGGTGATTCTGCTGGAGGGCCACTCCGGCCCGGACGCCGCCGGCAAGGTAATCGAATCCTTCGCCCACTTCCTGATCGGCGACAACGTCGCCATCGGCATCGTGGTGTTCATCATCATCACCATCATCAACTTCGTGGTGATCACCAAGGGCGCCGGCCGCATCGCCGAAGTGAGCGCCCGCTTCACCCTGGACGCGATGCCCGGCAAGCAGATGGCGATCGACGCCGACCTCAACGCCGGCCTGATCGGCGAGGACGAGGCCAGGCTGCGCCGCGTCACCATCGCCGAGGAAGCCAACTTCTTCGGCGCGATGGACGGTGCCTCCAAATTCGTGCGCGGCGACGCCATGGCCGGCATTCTGATCATCGTCATCAACATCGTCGGCGGCCTGATCGTCGGCATGGTCCAGCACGATCTGGACGCCGGCGTCGCCGCCAAGACCTATACCCTGCTGACAATCGGCGACGGCCTGGTGGCGCAGATCCCGGCGCTGATCATCTCCACCGCCGCCGGCATCGTGGTGTCGCGCGTGGGCACCGACAAGGACATGTCCGAGCAACTCATCGGCCAGATGTTCACCAAGCCGCAGGTGCTGTACATCACCGCCGCGGTGATCGGCATGGTCGGTCTGATCCCCAATATGCCTCACTTCTCCTTCCTGCTGATCGCCGGCAGCCTGGGCCTGCTGGGCCGGATGATGGAGAAGCGCCAGAAGGCCGAGGCGCAGCAGGCCGAGCAGCAGCAACAGGCGGCGCCGCCGCCGGAGCACACCACGGCCGAAGTCAGCTGGAACGACGTGCAGCACGTGGACCAACTGGGCATGGAAGTGGGCTATCGGCTGATTCCGCTGGTGGACCGCAGCCAGGACGGCGAACTGTTGCGCCGCATCCGCGGCATCCGCAAAAAGATCGCGCAGGAGCTGGGCTTCCTGGTGCCGCCGGTCCACATCCGCGACAACCTGGAAATCAAGCCCAACGCCTACCGCATCCTGCTCAAGGGCGTGGAACTGGGCACCGGCGAAGCCTTCATCGGCCAATATCTGGCCATCAACCCGGGCCGGGTCAACGGCGAGCTGGCCGGCACCCCCACCACCGACCCGGCCTTCGGCCTGCCGGCGATCTGGATAGACGCCGGCAAGCGCGAAGAGGCGCAGAGCCTGGGCTACACCGTGGTAGACGCCAGCACCGTGGTGGCCACCCACATCTCCAATCTGCTGCAGACCCACGCGGCGGAACTGCTGGGCCGCGAGGAAGTGCAGGCGCTGATCGACCACCAGGCCAAGGAATCGCCCAAGCTGATCGAGGATCTGGTGCCCAAGGTGGTGCCGATAGGCACGCTGCAAAAAGTGCTGCAGCAATTGCTGACCGAAGGCATCCACATCCGCGATTTCCGCACCATACTGGAAACGCTGGCCGATCACGTGGCCACCACCCAGGACATCGACGAGCTGACCAATATCGTGCGCACCGCGCTGTCCCGCGTCATCGTTCAGCAATTATTCCCAGGCGAGCAAGAATTACCCTTGATGACCCTGGAGCCGACATTGGAAAATGTGCTGATGCAGGCGGTGCAGTCCAAGACCGGCGGCGGCCTGGAACCGGGCCTGGCGGAAAATCTGCTGGCCAGCGCCGCCCAGGAAACCGAACAAGTGGAAATTCAAGGGTACAATCCGGTACTCTTGACCGCGCCGGGGCTGCGGCCCTTGCTGGCGCGCTTCCTGCGCCGCGCGTTGCCGCAGCTGCGTGTTATTTCTCATAATGAGATACCGGACAATAAATCAATTCGTATAATTGCTGTAATTGGGGGAAGCAAGGGCTAATCGAACATGGTGGTGAAAAAGTTTTTCGGCAAAACCACGCGTGACGCGCTCAGACAAGTTCGAGAAGAACTGGGCGCGGACGCCCTGATTTTGTCCAACCGCCCCACCATGGGCGGAGGGGTGGAAATCATGGCGGTGGCCGACGCCGACGTCGCCAACCTCGCCACCAATCTGGCCACCTCCTCCAGCAAGCACCCGCCACGCAACGCGCCGCCGGTGGTCAACCGCGCGCCGTCGCCGCTGCCCACGCCGGCCGGAGCGGCGGTCAACCGTGCCATCGCCCGCACTTACGCGATGCCGGTGGAGCCGCTGGACAGCCCGCCTCCGCCGCGCATCGAAGCCCCGCAGCCGCGCCAGCGCATCGAGCCGGCCTTCGCGCCGGAGCCGCAGGCCGCGCCGCGGCCGGCCCAGCCGTCCTATCCGCCGCCGCAATACGCGCAAGCCGCGCCCCAGCCCGCCGCCGCGCCGCGCGCGCAAGCGCCGGCGCCAAGCGCCCCGCCGCCGCGCCCCGCCGCGCCTCCTGTCGTGAACAACGGCGAAGAGCCCGAGGTGATGGCGCAGGAGCTGAAGCAGATCGGCGACGAGATCAAGCTGCTGCGCAGCCTGCTGCAAAGCCAGCTGGCCAGCTTCGCCTGGTCCGACATGGAGGGCAAGGCGCCCAATCGCCTCGAACTGTTCAAGCACCTGCTGGCGATGGGCTTCTCCGCCCACCTGATCCGCCAGTTGATCGAAAAGATGCCGGCCCAGTACGAGGCCGACGTCGCGGTCAAATGGGCGCGTTCGGCGCTGATGCACAATCTGAAGTGCGCGGACTCCGACAAGGAAATCATGGACCGCGGCGGCATTTACGCGCTGGTCGGCCCCACCGGCGTCGGCAAGACCACCACCGTGGCCAAGCTGGCCGCGCGCGCCACCATGCGCTTCGGCGCCCAGCACGTGGCGCTGATCACCACCGACAGCTACCGGATCGGCGCTCAGGACCAGTTGCGCATCTACGGCAAGATTCTCGGCATCCCGGTGTTCTCCATCCAGAACGAGGGCGATCTGCAGCTGACGCTGGCCGATCTGTCCAACCGCCACATCGTCTTCATCGACACCGTGGGCATGGGCCAGCGCGACGCCCGGGTGCTGGCGCAGATAGAAATGTTCCGCACCGCCGGCCGGCCGATTGAACGGCTGCTGCTGCTGGCCTCCAACGCCGACGGCCAGACGCTGGAAGACGTGGTGCGCCGCTACCGCGGCGACGGCCTGACCGGCTGCGTGCTGTCCAAGATAGACGAATCGGTGGCGATGGGCCCCAGTCTGGACGTGATCATCCGCAACCGGCTGCGCCTGTTCTACATCACCAACGGCCAGCGCGTGCCGGAAGACCTGCACGCCGCCCACGCCGGCTTCCTGGTGGACCGCGCGATGCGCTCGCAGCAACAGCACTCCCCCTTCACCCTTCAGGCCGACGAACTGCCCATCATGAACGCGGCCCAGGCCGGATGGTTGTAAGCGCGATGCAGGATCAAGCCGCCAGCCTCCGCCTGCTCAGCGCCCGGTCCGCGCGCGCGCCCAGCTTCGCCTTCATCGGTTCCGCCAGTTCCGGCGCCAGCACCCTCGCCACCGAACTGGCGCTGGGCCTGGCCTACGCCGGCCAGCGGCCGCTGCTGGTGGACTGCACGCTGGGCCAGGTGCAGGCGCGCCGGCTGGGCGTGCCCACCACCGCCACGCTGGAAAGCCAGGTCATCACCCTGGGCGGGCTGGACGAGATGATGGTGAGCTCGCGCCAGGGCATTCAGCTGATCAATCTCTACGCGCGCCCGGAAGAGCGCGCGCTGTTCTCCGCCCAGCTGTGGCTGCGGCTGGGCAGCGAATTCGCCGCGCTGGAGCGCGACGCCTCGGTGCTGCTGGTGGACGCCCCCAGCCCCGCCCACGACCCGGTGCCTGCCAGCGTGGCCGACAATTTGGTATTAGTGCTCACGCCGGCGGCGGAGTCGCTGACGACGGCCTACGCTAATATCAAGAGGTTGTCCGGCAGCTACGGCCGCCAGCGCTTCAATGTGCTGATCAACCGCGCGCGCCACCTGGAGGAAGCGCGCGAGCTGTTCACCCGGCTGTCCGCCGCCACCGGCGAATTCCTGTCGGTGTCGCTGCGCTGGGTGGGCTTCGTGCCGATGGACAACGCGGTGCGCCGCAGCCAGACGCTGCGCCGGCCGCTGATGGAGGCGTTTCCGGACAGCGAGGCCGCGATGGCCTTCTCGCAGCTGGCCGCGGTGCTGCCGCAGTGGGACACCCAGGAAACGCCGCGCAGCGGCACCGGATTCATGGATTTGTTGATTGCCGCCTCGCGCGATTGGGCCGAGGCGGATGGAGTCAAACCGCTATGACCTTGCCGTCCGTACGCCGCACCGGCTACGCCGCCGCCTCGCCTCCCGTCGAGATCGACGTGGAGGCCTACGCGCCGCTGGTCAAGAAGCTGGCCGGCATGATGATCGCCCGGCTGCCGGCCTCGGTCGAAATCGACGACCTGATCCAGGTCGGCGTCATCGGCCTGATCGAGGCGGCGCGCCAGTTCGACCCGGCCCAGGGCGTGATGTTCGAAACCTTCGCCAGCCAGCGGGTGCGCGGCGCGATGCTGGACGAGCTGCGCCGCGAGGACTGGATGCCGCGCCAGGCGCGCCGTCACTCGCGCCAGATCGAGGACGCGGTGCGCCAGCTGGAGCACCAGTTGGGCCGCGCGCCGCTGGAATCGGAAATCGCCGCGCAGATGGGCCTGGAACTGGAACAGTATCAGGACATGCTAGGCGATTGCCGCGGCATGACCTTGCTGCATTTCGAGGACTTTTCCAACGACGACGGCGACGCGCTGCCCGACGCGGTGGCCAATGTCGCCGACGAGGACTCGCCGGACCCGCTCGCGGCGCTGGCCGACGGCGGCTTCCGCCAGGCGCTGATAGACGGCATCAAGCTGTTGCCGGAGCGCGACCAGCTGGTGATGTCCCTGTATTACGAGCAGGAATTGAATCTGAAGGAAATCGGCGCGGTGCTGGGCGTCTCCGAATCGAGAGTCAGCCAGCTGCACAGCCAGGCCATCGCCCGGCTGCGCGCGCGCATCAAGGACTGGCTCTGAGCCGCCGCGCCCTGACGCGGCATAACATTAAAAACCGGAACTTCGCGTGGATAAGATAAGCATTGTAGCCATTCTGATGGGCCTGACCGCCATTATCGCGGGACAGGCGCTGGAAGGCGGCAACATCGGCTCCCTGATGCAGCTGACCGCCTTCATGATCGTCATCGGCGGCACCGTCAGCGCGGTGATGCTGCAAAGCACGCCCAAGCAATTCGCCGCCGGCGTGCGCATGCTGAAATGGATTTTCCAGCCGCCGGTGCTGGACCACGACAAGATGATCCGCGAGATCATCAACTGGAGCCAGACCGCGCGCAAGGGCGGCCTGCTGGCGCTGGAAGGCTACATCAATCTGCAGAAGGACCCCTTCATCAAGAAAGCGCTGCAAATGCTGGTGGACGGCGCGGAGCCTGACACCCTGCGTTCGGTGATGGATGTGGAGATCTCCATGTTCGAGCACGCGCGCAAACAGGCGGCGCGGATCTGGGAGTCCGCCGGCGGCTACGCGCCGACCATGGGCATTCTGGGCGCGGTGCTGGGCCTGATCCACGTGATGGAAAACCTGTCCGACCCGTCCAAGCTGGGCGCCGGCATCGCCGTCGCCTTCGTCGCCACCGTTTACGGCGTCGGCTCCGCCAACCTGCTGTTCCTGCCCATCGCCAACAAGCTCAAGCACCTGATCGCCTCGGAAGTCGCCTTGAAAGAGCTGGTGGTGGAAGGCCTGGTCTCCATCGCCAACGGCGAAAACCCGCGCATCATCGAAAGCCGGCTCAAGGGCTTCCTGGCGATGCACGAATAATGAGCGCGCGCTCTGCGCGCTCTTCACCGCCGCACGCCAAGCCGGCGTCGCCCTCCTCTTCTTCCCCCGCGTCGCCGTTTTTTGAAAGACGGGCCCATCCTTTTCCGCTGCAATGACCGGCGTCGGACTTGCCGCGGCCTGAACGGAAAACGACAGGACCGCCCGCCCATCGGCGCCGCCCCGCGAGCAAGCCCGCCGCCATCCCCAATCCAGCTTGGAAGCACAGATGAAAATATCGAGCCCGATATCCATCCAATCGATCTACTCGCAATTGCTGCAGCACCAGGCCCAACATCCCGACAAGTCGCAAGAGCCGAGCTTCGGTCTGAGCAAGAACGGCGCCCTGGTGGTGTACAACAGCCGGCTGCACGGCTTGCTGCACCCGAACCAGACCAAACGCGCCAAAGCTTTCGTCCGGCACCTCTGCCAGGATCCGACCGCGCAAGCCAATCTTCGCGGCGCCAGGAAAGCGCTGATCAGCCAAAGCCATGTGGTGCACGACCGCGCCCAATACGGCGACCCCACGGCGAATTTCAGGCTGGACGCCCGACAGAACAAAATCGTCACCACCTCCTCCCCGCAGGAGAAGCTCTTGTTCGAGCGGGATAAAGCGCAAGTCTTGTCCGGCAGCGTGGCGCCGCTGATCGGCAAGGGCGTGCTCGCCTCCGCAGCCGGCGTCCAGGCGGCCGCCCCGGCCGGCGTCGTCGACTGCATTCGCTACGACCGCGACGGCGAGAAAAAGGGCGGCGACGCCGTCTCCGCCGACTTCATCAAGTTCTACCACGGCGATCAGGCCAAGGCGGAAGAGCTGATTCCCGGCACGCCGATCGGCAACCATTACAATAAATTCCAGTTTGGCGACGCGCTGCGGCTGATCGAAATCGGCAACGGCCTGCAAGGCACGGTGGGGATGAAATTCGACACCGGCAAGATGCAGGACGGCGATTGCTGCCTGTTCAGCGCCGGCGCGCTCTCCGGTTGCACCATGGTCTACGCGCTGAAAGGAGGGATGCTTTACGCCTATCACGCCGGAACCGTCAAAAACGGCGACGATGAGTGGGAAACGGCAAGCGACGGGGCGCGCTCCATCGTCGACGCCCATCGCCAACTCAGCGGCGAAAAAACCGCACTAGACAGCCCGGTCGGCAATAACCGCGAGCTGGCCGCCTTTCTTCACGAGCATTTCGATCACGCGATGATGGTCTACAGCGGCAAGGGGACAACGCCGGATCTAGCGGACAGCGGCCATGTGCGCCACTTTGACTACAACAAGACGCCGCTGCGGCAAGAGCTGGCCAGCGTCGGCAACGCGCTGGCGCTGCTCAAGAAGACCGGCGACAGCCTGAGCATTGAATTCCTCGGCGACAGCATGCGGATCAATCACAACTGCGGCGTGCATTCGCAGGATTCCGCCATTTACGCGGTCGACATTAGCCCGCTTTGAACCCGCACCCGACCGATACGCGCCGCCGCTACTGGAAAAACTGCTGCAGATAATCGACGAAGGCCCTGACCTTGCCCGGCACGTGCCGCCGCGCCGGGTAGACCGCGGACAGGTCCAGGCAGTGCCAGTCGTAATCGCCGAGCAGCGGCACCAGGGTGCCCTCGGCCAAGCCCTGCTCCACCAGGAAACGCGGCTGCAGAATCACCCCCATGCCGTGGACGGCGGCGTCGGTCAGGATGTCGCCGTTGTTGGCGCGCAGCATGCCCTTGACCTTGACCCGGCCGCTGCTGCCGTCCGGCGCGGTGAAATCCCACAGATTGGGCTGGGCGGTCAGCGCGTACAACAGGCATTGATGCTCGGCCAGCTCCGCCGGCGTCGCCGGCGTGCCGCAGCGTTGCAGATAGCTGGGCGCGGCGACGACCAGGTCGCGTATCCGCGCCAGCCGGCGCGCCACCAGGGACGAGTCCGACAGATTCGACACCCGCAGCCCCAGGTCGAAGCCCTCTTCCACCAGGTCCACCCGCCTGTCGTTCAGGTTCAGTTCCACTTCGATCTGCGGATACTGCTGGTGAAAACCGGCCACCACGCGCCCCAGGTAGCGCATGCCGAAGGACACCGGCGCCGACACCCGCAAACGCCCCACCGGACTGCTGGCGCCGTGCGATAAGCGGGCGTCCAGATCGTCAAGCTCGGCCAGCAGGCCGCCGGCCTGGCCCAGATAGGTCTCCCCCGCCTCGGTCAAGGACAAACGCCGCGTGGTGCGGTGCATCAGCCGCACCCCCAGCCGCCCTTCCAGGCTGGACACCAGCTTGGTCACCATCGCCCGCGACAGCTCCAGCCGCTCGGCGGCGGCGGCGAAACTGCCCAGTTCCGCCACGCAGACGAAGGCGCGGATTTCCGAAAAGCGGTCCATGATCATTTCCTATTGGTAAACAATATTTTTATTAATAGCGGATTTATTGAGTTTTCTCTACATGGTCAAATGCACTCCATCGCAAACTTGATTGGAACCCACACCATGAACCGCTTCCAGAACCCCGCCCTCGGCACCCTGATCCTGCGTCTGTCGCTGGGCCTGATGTATCTGTCCCACGGCCTGCTCAAGCTGCTGGTGTTCACCCCGGCCGGCACCGCCGGCTACTTCGCCAGCCTGGGCCTGCCCGGCTTCGTCGGCTACCTGGCCATCCTGGCCGAAGTCGGCGGCGGCCTGCTGCTGCTGTCCGGCTTCTTCGCCCGCTGGGTGGCGCTGGCGCTGACCCCGCTGCTGCTCGGCACCATCGTGCTGGTGCACGGCGCCCACGGCTGGATGTTCGCCAACGAAGGCGGCGGCTGGGAGTACCCGGCCTTCCTGATCGCCGGCTCGCTGGCCCTGTTCTTCCTCGGCGACAACAAGCGCCAGGCCTGACACGGCGGCGTCTCCCGCTCGCCCAAGACGGCGGCCCTCCGATGGGCCGCCGTTTTCCATTTATCGCACAACAAAAATGCAACAGCCGGCCGGCTGTCGCGCGCGCCGCCAAGGCCTCCTCTTTGGCGCGCAAAATCAATCCCCGCCGCGGCCGCCCCGCTCCCTTCCCCGCCGCCGACGCGCGTACTAGTGCAAATACGTGAATTCCTACTTGCGCAATTTCTTGATTGCCATCAAGCTGCACCGTTATTTCGATGTAGTTAAACTACAATATTGGCATCATATCGCCAGTTGGACAGTAAGCGTCTGTACTGTTGCGGCGCCATGAATGTCACAGCGCCATCGAATCAAGACAGGCCTATCCGTACGGTGTACCCTATCCGGCACGCCACGCGGAACCGCTCATGAAGAAGCAGGCCGACGCTCGTAATAAAACAACTGATAAATTCCCGATCTGAGGAGTTACATATGAGCACACCCTTGCCAAGACTGAAGATCCTCGCCCCCCTCTCCGGGTGGCTGGTCGCCCTGGACTCCGTCCCGGATCCGGTGTTCGCCGGCAAGATGGTGGGAGACGGCATCTCGCTGGACCCCACTTCCTGCAGTCTGCTCGCGCCGGTCTCCGGCGTCGTCAGCAACCTCCATTCCGCGCACCACGCGCTCACCATCACCTCGCCCGAAGGCGTGGAAGTGATGGTGCACATCGGCATCGACACCGTCATGCTCAAAGGCCAGGGCTTCCAGCCGCTGGTGGAACAAGGACAACGCGTCAGCGCCGGCCAGGCGCTGATCGACTTCAATCTGGATTTGGTGGCGCGCAACGCGCAGAGCCTGCTGACCCAGATCATCATCACCAACGGCGACCAGACCGTCAGCGCCATGCACCAAGCCAGCGGCCTGGCCGAGGCCGGCAAGACCGCGGTGCTGGAGCTGGAACTGGCCGGCGCGGCCGCCGCCGCGGCGCCGGCCGCCGGCGGCGCCAAGCTGCTGTCGCCGGACATTGAAATCACCAACCCGGCCGGCCTGCACGCCCGCCCGGCCGCGGTGTTCGCCAGCAAGGCGAAAAGCTTCCAGGCCGACATCCACCTGCTGTTGGGCGAACAGTCCGCCAACGCCAAGTCCGTGGTCGGCGTGATGGGGCTGTCCACCCGCAACGGCGACAAGGTGCGCATCGAAGCCGCCGGCGCGGACGCCGAACAGGCGCTGGCCGAGCTGACCCAGCTGCTGCTGGACCGTTGCGGCGAGGCCGAGGACGAAGCGCCGGCCGCGCCGGCGCCCATCGCCGCCGTCGCCCAGCAACAGGAAAGCGCCGAGCTGCTGGTCGGCGTCGGCGCCTCTCCCGGCCTGGCCATCGGCCGCGTCTATCATCACCGGCTGCAGGAGTTCGACGTGCCGGAATTCGGCCAGGGCGCCAGCCTGGAGCAACAGCACTTCGCCCGCGCCACCGAAGAAGCCGCCCAGCAGATCGACGCGGTCAAGAGCCAGCTGACCGACGCCGCCAAGCAGGCCATCCTGTCCATGCACCAGGAACTGCTGCAAGACCCGGACCTGCTGGCGCAAACCTACGCCGGCCTGGCCGACGGCAAGTCCGCCGCCTGGTCCTGGCGCGCCGCCTTCAGCTCCTACTCCGCGCGCCTGGAAGCGCAAGACAACGCGCTGCTGCGCGAACGCGCCAACGACATCCGCGACGTGGGCCGCCGCGTGCTGGCGCTGCTGGCCGGCGTCAAGCAGGCCAGCCTGGACGTGCCGGCCGGCTCCATCCTGATCGCGGAAGACCTGACCCCGTCCGACACCGCCGCGCTGGACCCCAAAAAAGTGCTGGGCTTCTGTACCCGCACCGGCGGCGCCACCAGCCATGTGGCCATCCTGGCGCGTTCGCTGGGCATCCCGGCGATCTGCGGCATCTCCCAGGCCGCGCTGGCTCTGCCCGACAGCGAACAGGTCATCATCGACGGCGGTCGCGGCACGCTGCGCATCGCGCCTAACGCCGAACAACTGGCCAGCGCCGAGGCGGAAATCGCCCAGATCGCGGAACGCCGCGCCGCCGAGGCGGCGATGTCGCAGCGCGAAGCGCGCACCAGCGACGGCGTCCGCATCGAAGTGGTGGCCAATATCCGCAACGCCGCCGACGCGCGCGAAGCGGTGGCCAAGGGCGCCGAAGGCGTGGGCCTGCTGCGTTCGGAGTTCCTGTTCGACAACCGCGACACCCCGCCCAGCGAGCAGGAACAGGCGGAGGAATACTGCGCGGTGGCCCGCGCGCTCGGCGCGGAACGACCGCTGGTGGTGCGCACGCTGGACGTGGGCGGCGACAAGCCGCTGTCCTATCTGCCGCTGCCCAAGGAGGACAACCCCTTCCTCGGCCTGCGCGGCATCCGCGTCAGCCTGGAGCGTCCGGACCTGCTGCGCACCCAGTTGCGCGCCATCCTGCAGGCCGCGCCGCTGACCCGCCTGCACATCATGTTCCCGATGGTGGCCTCGCTGGACGAGCTGCGCGCCGCCAAAGCCGTCCTGGCCGAAGAGCAAGCCGCCAGCGGCCGGCAAGACGTCAAGGTGGGCATCATGGTGGAAGTGCCGTCCGCCGCCGTCATGGCCGCGCGCTTCGCGCCGGAAGTGGACTTCTTCTCCATCGGCACCAACGACCTGACCCAGTACGTGCTGGCGATGGACCGCGGCCACCCGCAGCTGGCCAAGCAGGCCGACGCGCTGCACCCGGCGGTGCTGGCGATGATAGCGATGACCTGCGACGGCGCGCGCGCCCACGGCAAATGGGTGGGCATCTGCGGAGGCCTGGCCTCAGACGAGCGCGCCGCGCCGCTGCTGGTGGGCATGGGCGTCACCGAGCTGTCGGTCAGCACCCCGGCGCTGGCCGCGGTCAAGGCCACGCTGTCGCGCTGGAGCGCGGAGGAGTGCCGGACCCTGGCGCAACAGGCGCTGGCCCTGTCCACGGCGAGCGAAGTCCGCGAACACCTGAACGCGCAAGCCAGATAAACGCAAGAGAATCTCCGGCCATCCGGAGCGATGTGGGGCGGCGAGCGCGCCGCCCGCTATTTCCTACGCTGTTGAGCAAGGAATGAACCACCATGTTTAGTCAATCATTCGCATTTCTGCAAAAGATCGGCAAGGCGCTGATGCTGCCGGTAGCCGTGCTGCCGGTGGCCGGCCTGCTGCTGGGCATAGGCGCCACCGATTTCCACACCCAGAACACCGTCGCGCTGGCCATCCTGTCGCTGATGAAAAACTCCGGCGACGTGATCTTCGGCAATCTGCCGCTGATCTTCGCCGTCGGCGTGGCGCTGGGCTTCACCGAAAACGACGGCGTGGCGGCGATCGCCGCCGTGATCGGCCATCTGGTCACCACCGTCACCCTGGGGGTGATGGCCGGCCTGATGGGAGTCAAGCCCGACACCATCATGGGCCTGCCGTCGATACAGACCGGCGTGTTCGGCGGCATTCTCGCCGGCGGCCTGGCGGCCTATATGTTCAACCGCTTCTACCGGATCAAGCTGCCCGAATACCTGGGCTTCTTCGCCGGCAAGCGCTTCGTGCCCATCATCACCGCCATCAGCGCCATCGCGCTGGGCGTGGCGCTATCCTTCATCTGGCCGCCGATAGGCAACGGCATCAAGAGTTTCTCGCAGTGGGCCGCGGTCAGCGACCCGCGCACCGCCGCCACCGTCTACGGCCTCGTCGAACGGCTGCTGCTGCCCTTCGGCCTGCACCACATCTGGAACGTGCCCTTCTTCTTTGAAATCGGCGCCTTCCCCGACGCGGTCAGCGGCAAGATGATCCATGGCGACATCAACCGCTTCTTCGCCGGCGACCCCACCGCGGGCATCCTGTCCGGCGCCTTCCTGTTCAAGATGTTCGGCCTGCCGGCCGCGGCCATCGCCATCTGGCATTCGGCCAAGCCGGAGAACCGCGTCAAAGTGGGCGGCATCATGATTTCCGCCGCGCTGACCTCCTTCCTGACCGGCATTACCGAACCGATTGAATTCTCCTTCCTGTTCGTGGCGCCGGTGCTCTACCTCCTCCATGCCTGCCTGGCGGCGTCGGCGCAATTCATCGCCAACACCCTGGACATGCACATGGGCTTCACCTTCTCCCAGGGCGGCATCGACTTCCTGATGTTCAACCTGATCGGCGACAAGGCCAAGCACGCCTGGTACGTGTTCATCCTCGGCCCGATCTACGCGGCCATCTACTATGGGGTGTTCCGCTTCGTCATCGCCAAGTTCAACCTGAAGACTCCGGGCCGCGAAGACGAGAGCGCCGACGCCGGCGCGGCGGTCAGCGAGGATGCGCGCGCGCGCGAACTGGTGCTGGCCTTTGGCGGCCGCTCCAACATCAGCAGCCTGGACGCCTGCATCACCCGGCTGCGCATCGCGGTGCGCGAGCCGGCCAAGGTCAACCAGGCCAAGCTCAAGAGCATGGGCGCCTCCGGCGTGGTGGTGGTAGGCAACGGCATCCAGGCCATCTTCGGCCCGCAGTCGGAAAACCTGAAAACCGATATGGAAATCTATCTGCGCGGCGCCGGCGCGGACGCCGAAATCGACGCCCCGGCCAGCGCGCCGGCTCCGGCGGCTCCCGCCGCGGCGCCGACGCCCGCCGCCGATCAGAACCAGGCCGCGGCGTTGCGCCAGGCGCTGGGCGGCGCGGCCAATCTGGCCAAGGTGGAAGCCATCGCCCATACCCGCTTGCGCGTGGAGCTGAAACAGGCCGCGCTGTTCAATCAGGACGCCGCTCGCGCGGCCGGCGTGGCGGCGATGCAGGAAGTGGCTCCCGGCGTCTGGCACCTGATCGTCGGCGACCGGGCCGCCGGCCTGGCGCAGGCGCTGCAAAGCTGAGCCGACTCAAAACCATGCAAAAACGCCAGCGCGAGCGCTGGCGTTTTTTATTGGGATTCCGTCTAGGCTACAAGGCGAACAACTCGCGCAGATGACGCGCCACGCCGGCCTCGCGATTGCTGCCTATGCGCGGCACATCCGGCAATTGCTCGGCCAGCCGCGCCTGGGCGTTGCCCATCATCCGCGGGTGGCCGGCAGTGCGCAGCAGCTCGATATCGTTCTGACCATCGCCGAAAGCCAGGCAATGCGCCTTGTCCAGGCCCAGATCCGCCAACACCAGCTCCAGCGCGTGGCCCTTGGACACCCCGGGCGCCATCACTTCCAGGCAGTCGTCGGCCGAGAAGGTGATGTACAGCTCGTCGCCGAAAGCCTGGTGCAGCTTGCGCTCCACTTCCAGCAGATACGCGTGCTCGCCGATGTAGAGCACCTTGCCGACGCCCGCGCCGCTGTGTCCGGCCAGGTCGGCCAGTTGATAGCGCAGGCCGGAATCGGCGTGGAAATTGAGCAGGTACTGGCAGGGCTGATCGATCAGCCAGGCGTCGTCCAGATAGAAGTTCAGCACGGTGCCGGCGGCGAACTCCGGCTGCGCCAGCCGGCGCACCAGGACGGGATCGATATCCTGGCGATGCACCAGCTTGTCGTCGGGATCATGCACCCGCGCGCCGTTGGAGGTGATCAGGTGGGCGCGGATGCCCAGCGCCTGACGAATGCCCTGCACGTCCAGATAATGGCGGCCGGTGGCGATGGCGAACCGCACGCCGCGCGCCTGCAAGGCCTGCAAGGTGCTAGCGGTGAAATCGTCCACCGCGTGATTGGGGTCCAGCAAGGTGCCATCCAGATCGGATGCGATGAAGTGATACACCATCAAACTCCCGCGACAACAGAAGCGCACATTATACGCGCGGCCGGCGGCGCTGCCCATCAATGCGAGCGGACGCTTTCTGCTCCGAACCGGGATCAGTTGGGCGCGGCCTCGCCGCCAAACTGCTCATAGGCCTGCAAGGCCTCCGCCGCCGTCATCAAGGACGGGCCGCCGCCCATATAGATAGCCACCTGCAACATCTCCATGAATTCGGCGCGGCTGCAACCCAGTTCCACCAAGGCCTTGGCGTGAAAGGCCAGACAGCCATGGCAACGGTTGGCGATGCCTATCGCCAGCGCGATCAGCTCCTTGGTCCGGTTCGACAAGGCGCCGTCGGCGTGCGCGGCGCGGCTCATCTGGCCGAAGCCCTTCATGGTTTCCGGGATTTCCTTGCGCAGCTTGCTCAACTCCGCGCCCAGTTCCGCGCTTAGATCGGGGTAATGCTGGCTCATGACTGGTCTCCTCGACATAACAATATATATTATATTTAATCATATATTGAAAGATAAAAGCAAGCCGCACGGCGGACCCCAGGCCAAACCCCAAGCTCTGTGGGCGGATCGCATGGCCGGCCTGCCCGCAGCGCCAAGAGCCTGTTCAAAGTCTCGCGAGCAAGGGCGAGACAAGGCGAAAACTAGCGAAAAAGCGGAATGTACACGTGGTACATGAGCATTTCGAAGCGGGTTTCAACGTCGTATCGCCGCAGCGCAGCAGATCGTAAACAGGTTCTAAGCCTCCCCTCTTCCCGGCAAGGCCAGCAAACGCTCCTTGCGCGTCTTGCGCATGCCCACCAGGCTGACGACTATCCACAGCACTTGCGCCAGCAAGGACGCCAGATTGAAGGCATAGCACAGCGAGATCAACAGCAGCACCGCGCCCATCAGATTGAAGCCGCTGTAGCTGTAGTCGCTCAGGTCCACCAGCCTCCATTGCAGCAGGCTGTAGGCCAATAGATAGAAAAACACGCCGATCAGCCCTATCCAGTCATACCACATCATGACGCCCCTCCTTGAGGAGTCCCGCCCTATTGGACGCGGCGCGGCACATCCTCGTCCCACTCCCGCCGCAGCAGCAACTGCTCCCCCTCCCAGGCGCTTTGCCGCGCCTGGATGCGAAACCGGCCGGCGTCCGCCGTCAGCGTCAACTCGCTGTCCACTCTGACCCGCCAATCGCCGCGACCCGCGCTATAGCTCCACTTCACCGCGCCGCTGGCCGACAAGGGCCGATCGGGCAGAATGCGGTAGATTTCCTCGCAGCTTTGCGCCACTTCCAAGCCGTGGTCGTCAAAACGATAGTGGCCGAAATCGTCGCGGATCACGGTGCGCACCTCCCCGCTCATCGCGTCCTCGATGATTTCTCGGCTGTTGGCGGGAGGACGCAAATAACTCAGGGCCAACGGCGGCGCGGCTTCCGGCGCGGCAAACGGTTGCGCCGCCTCGGTGCTCAGGTCATGCACCGGCAGGCTGAGCTCGGCGCCGGCCAAGTCCAAGCTCAGCCGGGCATGATCGGCCGCCGGCCAGATCAGCGGGAAGTAGGCGCTGGAAACGCTCAGCCGCAGCCGATGGCCCGCCGGCAGACGGTAGCCGCAATCGTCCAGTTGCAGCCGAATCTCCATCCACTCGCCCGGCGTCACCGCCTGCGGCTGTTGATAGCCGTCGCGCAAGGCCAGATTCAACACCCCGTAACTGATGCGGGTCGCCGCCCCGTCCGGCGCCACGTCGTTGAGCCGCACCGCCAGTTGACCGCTGGGGCTATCGCACTTCAAACGCAGCCGCAGCAGCGGCGCGCCCAACAGCGGCAGCTCCCGCTCCAGCGCCCGGCTGTCGAACACCAGCGAACCGGCGTCGTCGCGGCGCTGATCCAGCGGAAACTCCGGCCCCAGCCAGATCACGCAATATTCGCCGCAGGCGGCGCCGGTGCTCAGCGGCGAACGGATGCCAAGCTCGCCGGCATCGGAAGCCCCCGGCCGCAACGCCCCGTCGGCGCCCAGCCCCCATTGCTGCAGGCGGACATGCGGGCTCGGCCAGGCCGGATCGCGCAGCCAGACGCCCGGACGCTCGGCATAGCTGGCTTGCGGCGGCGCCGCGTCTTGCAGATACAGCGTCACCGGGTCTTCGGCCATGATGCCGGTGTCGACATCCTTCAACCAGTAGTCCCACCAGCGCAGCGCTTCCTGCAAAAAACCGATCGCCGGATCCGGCACCGCGAAGTGCGGGTACTTGTGAGCCCACGGGCCGATCAGCGCTTTTTTCGGGCAGCTCAGTTGCTGCATCATCCGGCCGACGGCGTTGTGGTAGGCGTCGCCCCAGCCGCCCACCGCGTAGACGGCGGCCTTGATGGCGCCGTAATCGGCGCAGATGGAGCCATGCCGCCAATAGTCATCGTCGGTCTGGTGGCTCAGCCAGGTCTTGAGCAGCAGCGGCATCCGCTCCAGCCTTTGCAGCCAGCGTTCGCGCCAGGCCTCGCCCACCAGCAGCGGATCGGGCGCGGCGGCGCAGTAACTGAGCATGGTGCCGGCCCAGCCCAGGTTCTCCAGCAATAAAGCGCCGCCCTTGTAATGGATGTCGTCGGCGTAGCGATGATCGGTGGAGCATAAGGTGATCACGGCCTTCAAGGCCTCCGGCTGGCGGGCGGCCACTTGCAGGCTGTTGAAGCCGCCCCAGGAAATGCCCATCATGCCGACCTTGCCGCTGCACCAGGGCTGCGCGGCGATCCAGGCGATCACTTCCAAGGCGTCGTCCTGCTCCTGCCGCAGGTACTCATCGACGAACTCGCCGTCGGATTCGCCGCAGCCGCGCATATCCACCCGCAGGCAGGCGTAGCCGTGGCCGGCGAAATACGGGTGGGTCAGCTGATCGCGCACCGCGGTGCCGTCGCGTTTTCTATAAGGCAGGTATTCCAGGATCGCCGGCACCGGCCTGGCTTCGGCGTCCTGCGGCAGCCACATCCGCGCCGCCAGTCGGCAGCCGTCGGCTAGCGTGATGGTGAAGTGCTCCACTTCCCGAATGGCGTGCGGAAACTGAGTAATGGTTTTCATGACTGAGACTCCTTGGCGACCGCGGACGCCTCGCTAGCTGACAGACGCTCCAGCTTGCCGGAATTCACCAGAGCGATGAGCGACAGCATGCAGCCCATGACGATGAGCAAGGCCGGCAGGCCGCCGAGATTGGACATCATTTTTACGCCGTCGACGCCGCCGGCGTAGCTGGTCATCACCCAGGACACCAGGCCGATCACGCCCCCCCACACGATCTTCATGCTCTTGCCGGCTTTCTCGGCGCTGTCGGCGTAAAAGCCGGAGGTGCACAAATTGCTGATGGCGTCGGTATTGCTGTCCGCCGCGGTGACGTAGTTGAGAAAGGCGATGAACACCACCGCGGCCACCATGATTTCGCTCATCGGCAGCTGACGGATGATGGTGTACAGCACATTCTCCACGCCCTGCTGCTCCAGCACGTTTTTGAGCAGGCCGGCCTGGCCCAGGTCTATGGAGAGGGCGGTGCCGCTGAAAATCATGATCCACAGCGCGGTAAAGCCGGCCGGCAGCAGCAAATTCATCACAATCACTTCGCGCACGGTGTAGCCGCGGGAGATCTTGCCCAGAAACATGGCGCTGATCGGCGCCCAGGCAAACCATACCGCCCAGTAGAAAATGGTCCAGGAGCCGGCCCAGCCGTCCTGGCTGGCGGCGCCGGTGGACAGGCTTAGCCGGAAGAACTGGTTCAGATAGTTGCCGAACGATTCCAGGCCAAACGCCAGGATGAAGGTGGTGGGCCCAAAGATCAGCAAAAAGCCGGCCAACGCCAGCAAGATCCAGGTATTGATGCTGGACAACCAGGTCAGCCCGCGCTGCAGGCCGCTGAGCGCGGAGCAGACAAAGGTCACCACAATGGCGGCGATGACCAGCCCGAGGCTGAACGGACTGGCGGGCAGCGGCAGATATTGATTGATGCCGCCCACCAGCGCCAGCGCGCCGGTGCCTAGGCTGGAAGCCATGCCGGCCACCAAGGCGTACAAGGCCAGCGCGTCTATCAAGTGCCCGCTGCGGCCGCCCACCCGGCGCCCCAGCAAGGGCTGCAACATGCTGCCCACAGAGAACGGCAGCTTGAGGTTGTAAAACACCAGGCCGAACAACAGCGCCGGCACGGTGTAAATCGCGTAAGGGGTAAACGTCCAGTGCAGAAACATCGCCGACATGGCGAAACTGGCGGCTTCGGCGCTGCCGGCGCTCAGGCCATACGCCGCCGGCGGGTAGTACAGGTGGTAAATCGGCTCGGCCGAAGTCCAGAACAGCACCCCCACCGCCATGGTGGTCATCAAGGTGACGGCGAACCAACGCTTGCGGCCCAGCAGCGGTTGAGCGGCCTCGCCTCCAATGCGCAGCTTGCCTATCGGCGAGAAATAGACCCAGCCACAGGTCAGCAGCAAGCTGAAGCTGGCCAGACTGAACAACCAGGAAAAGTGGCCGAGTATCCATTTGTTGGCGCCGCTGGCCAGGTGGAGAAAAGCGGGCAGGTCGAGATAGCTGAGCAGCAAGGCCGCCAGCAGCAGTAAGAAAGTGGGCCAGAACACCAGGGGCTTGATGCGATGATGGCGATGCATGGTTGGTCTCCTCTATGGAGCCTGCCGCCGCTGTCGCCCCGGGGGCTGCCGATCTAAAGCCGGCGCGGCTTGCAGGCAGGCCGGGGCTTCTGCCCTGGCCTGGCCAGTGTCGGCGATACATCCCGCCCGGGACAAACGATAGTTTTAGATAGATCTATGTTGCGCGCTCATCAATCCGCACGCGCCAGCCGCACACCGCGGAGACGCCCGCTCCTCCCTGCCGCCGTCATGGCGCCACCACCAGCGAGGCCAGCCAGTCGGCGAACAGCCGGGTCGCCGGTTTGAGTTGCCGCCGCTCCGGCCGAAGCAGATAAAAAGCGCCGCTCATCATCACCTTGGCGTCCGCCGCCATCACCAGCGCGCCGCTGGCCAGATAGCTGTCGATCAGATGCGCCCAGGCCAACGCCACCCCCTGCCCGGCCAGCGCGGCCTGCACCGCCAAGTGGTGATTGGTCACGCTCAACTGCCTGGCCGCCGGCCGCCAGGCGATGCCTTGGGCGGCAAACCATTGCGGCCAGTTGAACCAGTCCCGCAGGCCGCCATCCATGGTGATCAGCGTCTCGTCCAACAAGGCCGTCGCCGACGCCGGCCCGGCCGGCAAGTAAGCCGGGCTGCAGACCGCGTACATCTGTTCATCGAACAAGGCCACCGCATTGGCCGTCCTGGGGGGCTGGCGGAAATAGTAAACGCCGAGATCGAATTCGCCCGCCTGCAATTCCTGGACATCATCGTTGGCCAGGATGCGGATGGAGAGATCCGGCTGCGCTTGGCGAAAGGCGGACAGATGGGGCATCAGCCATAAGGAGGCGATCGCGGTGGAACAGGCCACCGTGACCTGCTTGTCTTGCTGCCAATGCATCAGACTGGCGGTGGCCGCGACCAATTGCTCCAAGGCGGCGCGGACCTCGTCCAGATACTGCGCGCCGGCCGGGGTCAGCTCCACCTTGCGGGTGCCGCGCTGCAGCAGCTTGCAGCCCAGGTAGTCCTCCAGCAGCAGCAACTGGCGGCTGACCGCGCCTTGCGACAGATTCAGCTCCGCGGCGGCCAGGGTAAAGCTGGAGAGCCGGGCCACGGCTTCGAAGGCGATCAGGGTATACAGGGGAGGCAGCGGTTTCATCGCCGCATTATGACATGCGCCCGGCCAGAACCAGGTCCGGGGCGAACTGCCACCGCAATGCGAAAAGCCGAACTCGATGAGTTCGGCTTTTCAGGTATCTGGTGGCCAGTCGCGGAATCGAACCACGGACACGCGGATTTTCAATCCGCTGCTCTACCAACTGAGCTAACTGGCCGACGGGTGCTGAAGCAAGGCGGTGATGGTGGCCAGTCGCGGAATCGAACCACGGACACGCGGATTTTCAATCCGCTGCTCTACCAACTGAGCTAACTGGCCATCACTGCTGCGCTGTCGCGCCGTCAGAGCCACGCATTTAATCAGAGGACGAATTCAGAGTCAAGGAATAATTGCAAAAAAACGAGAGGCCGCCGCGCTGGAAAAACAAGCGGGCCGGTCGCTCCAAACGACCGGCCCGCCGGATCAAAGACTTAGATCAGATCGCGTCCGGCTGGCGGGACGGGTGCGCGTCCGCGAAAGCCGGCAGCTGCTCCAGCGCGTCCGCAACGCGGGCGATGTTCGGATAGGCCGTCAGGTCCACGCCGAAACGGCGGGCGCTGAACACCTGCGGCAGCAGGCAGACATCGGCCAGCGTAGGCTGCTCGCCCGCCGCGTAGCGGCTCGGCGATTCGGCCAGCAGTTGCTCCAGCGCGTCGAAGCCGGTGCGGATCCAGTGCCGTATCCACTCCGCCTTGCCCTCCTCGTCCTTGCCGTACTCGGTCTGCAGATACTTGCCGACCCGGGTGTTCTGCAAGGGGTGGATGTCGGCGGCGATGGCCAGCGCCAGCGCGCGTACCCGCGCCCGCGCCGCCGCGCCGGCCGGCAGCAGCCGCGGCGTATCCGGATAGGCTTCGTCCAGGTACTCGCAGATGGCCAGCGACTGCGCGATCTTGACCCCGCCGTCGTCCAGCAGCGGCACCAGGCCTTGCGGGTTGATCGCCAAGTAGTCGGGACTGCGCTGCTCGCCCTTGAGCAGATTGACCGGCTGGTAACGGTAATCCAGCCCCTTGAGATTCAGCGCGATGCGTACCCGGTAGGCGGCGCTGGAGCGGAAATAACCGTACAGCACGCGCTCAGTCATGCTTCACCACGGTCTGTTCGATGGCGCCGAAGACGCTGGCGCCGGCGGCGTCCTTCATCTCGATGCGCACGCGGTCGCCCACTTTCATGAACGGAGTCGTCGGCGCGCCGCTCTCTATGGTCTCTATCATCCTTTGCTCCGCCAGGCAGCAGGAGCCGACGCTGCGGTCGTGATTGGACACGGTGCCGGAGCCGATGATGGAGCCGGCGGCCAGTTCGCGGGTCTTGGCCACGTGCGCCACCAGCTGCGGGAAGCTGAACTGCATTTCCACGCCGGCGTTGGGATGGCCGTAAGGCGCGCCGTTGTACTCCACCAGCAGCGGCAGATGCGCCTTGCCGTCGCGCCAGGCCGCGCCCAGCTCGTCCGGAGTCACCGCCACCGGCGAGAAGGCGGTGGCCGGCTTGCTCTGGAAGAAGCCGAAGCCCTTGGCCAGCTCGTTGGGAATCAGATTGCGCAGGCTGACGTCGTTGACCAGCATCAGCAGGCGGATCCGGCCGGCGCAGGCGGCGGCGTCGGCGCCCAACGGCACGTCGCCGGTGATCACCGCCACCTCGCCTTCGAAGTCCAGCCCCCAGGCCTCGTCGCGCAGCGGTATCGGCGCCAGCGGCGGCAGGAAAGCGTCGGAGCCGCCCTGATACATCAGCGGATCATGATAAAAGCTGGCCGGCACTTCCGCGCCGCGCGCCTTGCGCACCAGTTCCACGTGGTTCAGGTAAGCGCTGCCGTCCGCCCATTGATAGGCGCGCGGCAACGGGCTGTGGCAGCGTTGCGGCTCGAAGGCAAAGGCGCCCGGCACCTCGCCGGCGTTGAGCGCGGCGTAGACCTCCTGCAGCCGCGGCGCCAGCGCGTCCCAGCCGTCCAGCGCCTGTTGCAGGCTGGCGGCGATCTGCGGCACCGCCACCGCGCGGGACAGGTCGCGGCTGACGACCAACAACTGGCCGTCGCGGGTTTGATTCTGATAAGTGGCGAGTTTCATCTTCTATTCTTTCTGCAGCTGGGCAGCTGAAATTCCAGTGATACGGTATGACATGAAAGCTTCGTTTGAGGAGCATTTCGTCGCGAGCGGGCTGAGGTCGAAACGAGAAGCGCAGCGGTACAACTGGTACCGCGAGCATCACAGTTTCGAGATCAGCCTGCGCAGTAGAAATGAACTCAAACAATCAGGGCTTGGGTTTCCAGCTGTCCACATACTGGGCCCACTCCACCTCCGGCATCTGCGGCCCCTGCTCCAGCGCGTCGCGCGCGTCTATCATCACCGCCACTTCGTCGGTAAAGGTCTTGGGGTTCGTCATCGCCTTGGCGAAGGCCTTGGGATGCGGCCCGTGAGTGAAGCCCGCCGGGTGGAAGGTCAGCATGCCGGGCTTGATGTTGTCGCGGCTGAAGAAGTCGCCGGCGTGGTAGAAGATCACTTCGTCGTAATCGTCGTTGTTGTGATAGAACGGGACCTTCAAGGCGCCGGGATCGGACTCTATCGGCCGCGGCACGAAGGTGCAGATCACAAAGCCGTCGGCGACGAAGGTGGTGTGCGCCGACGGCGGCAAGTGGTAGCGATGGCTCATCAGCGGCCGGATGTCGCGCCAGTTGATGCGGGCGACGGAATGGTTGCCGTGCCAGCCTATCGCGTCCAGCGGATTGAACGGGTAGGTCACGGTGGACAGCGCGCCGCGGCGCTTGATCACCACCTGCCACTCGTCCTCGGTCTGCTGCGCGCGGAAGGCGTCGTCGATGGCCGGCACGTCCAGCATCGCCTCGTCGAAGATGGCGTGCGGCCCGACCAGGCCCTTGTCCGGCAACTGGTAGGCGCCGTTGCTGGCCTCTATCAGCAGCATGGTGGTGGGCGCGGCCGGCTCGATGCGCCAGCTGGTGGAGCGCGGCATCAGGATGTAGTCGCCGTCGCGATAGCTCAGATGGCCGTAATCGCAGAACAACTCGCCGCTGCCGGCGTGGATGAACAGCATGTCGTCGCCGTCGCCGTTGCGGAACAGCTGGGTCATCGGCTGATCCACGCTCCAGATGCGCAGCTTGCACTGGGCATTGTGCAGCACCAGCGGCGCCGCCCAGGGCGCGGCGACGTTCTTGGGCAGCTCGTTCAGGTCAAAGGCGCGCGGACGCAGCGGGCCCTCCCAGGCGCTCCAGCCGGTGGGCGGATGCTTGTGGTGCAGATGAGTGGCGGGACCGAAAAAACCGCTGCGCCCCACTTCGCGCTCGTAGATGGCCGCGTCCGGGAAATCGGCGTGGGCCTGGCGCGAGACGGTGCCTTCGCGATGGGGGTACTGAATCCATTTACGCATGATGTGTCCTTCACTCCCGCCGCCCGGGCGGCGGGATGGCATCGATGAAGCGCGGGCTTGAGCGACGGCGCGGCGCGTTTCGCTTCCGCAGCCGCAACGCCTTGTTTCGCCCCAGCCCGCGAGATCGCGAACCGCTTCTTTAGATCACGCCGCGGCGGATCTGGTCCTCTTCGATCGACTCGAACAGGGCGCGGAAGTTGCCCTCGCCGAAACCCTCGTTGCCCTTGCGCTGAATGATCTCGAAGAAGATCGGGCCGATCACGGTTTCGGTGAAGATCTGCAGCAGGATGCCGGCGCCGTCCACCGGCGCGCCGTCCACCAGGATATGGTTCTTGTGCAGGCGCGCCAGGTCCTCGCCGTGCCCGGGCACGCGCACGTCCACCTTTTCATAATAGGTGTCCGGGGTGTCGAGGAAGCGGGTGCCGGCGGCTTTCAGCGTTTCCACGGTCTGGTAAATGTCGCGAGTGGTCAGCGCGATGTGCTGGATGCCTTCGCCGTGGTATTCGCGCAGGAATTCCTCGATCTGGCTCTTGTCGTCGGAGGATTCGTTGATCGGGATGCGGATCTTGCCGCAGGGGCTGGTCATCGCCTGGGACACCAGGCCGGTGAGCTTGCCCTCGATGTCGAAATAACGGATTTCGCGGAAGTTGGCGATATCGGTGTAGAAGCCCGCCCACTTGGCCATATTGCCGCGGAACACATTGTGAGTCAGGTGATCGATCTCGTACAGGCCCACGCCTTGCGGATGCTGGTCGACGCCGTCCAGCGGCAGGAAGTCCACGTCGTAGATGCTGTGCTCCGGGCCATAGCGGTCGACGAAATACAGCGCCGAGCCGCCGATCCCCTCCACCGCCGGAATATTCAGCTCCATGAAGCCGATCGGGCGCTCGTATTTCTTGGCGCCGTGGGCCAGCGCGTATTCATAGGCCTTGGCCGCGTCCTTGACGCGCCACGCCATCGCACAAGCCGACGGACCGTGCTCGCGGCCGAAGGCGTTGGCCGGCTGCGACGACTCGCCGTTCAGAATGAAATTGATGTCGCCCTGGCGGAACAGACTGACGTTCTTGCTGCGGTGGCGCGCCACTTCGCTGAAGCCCAGGGACAGGAACAGGGCCTTGAGCTTGGCGATGCCTTCGGCGTTGGGCGCGGTGTATTCGACAAATTCAAAGCCGTCGGTGGCCAGGGGGTTTTTCAGCATGGTTTCCATTTTCATCTGTTTCTCCTGTTGTAGATGAGTGTGCGCCGGTTTGCGGCGAGCGGAAGTCGAGCGCCGCTCTGAACTGGCGACTTGGTCTTGTGGTCCGCGCAACAAGCTTGTTTATTAACAATTAACAGTAGCTTTTGATGGCATGTCTTGTGATAGTCTTGTCATGACATGTTGTAAAAAGCCCTGCGCAACGCATTTGGCTTCGCGTGGAAAAGTCGGAAGGGAAAAGACTGCTGGGGAGAAAGGCGCTTGCCGCGCGCTGGTTTAGCCTGCCGTGACGAGCGGCAAGCTTCTCCTCAAAATGTGAATCTTATCTCCGCCGTCTTATTCACTCGACAAACCCCGGTGCTTTTTTAGCGCCGTGTGTAGAATGCGTTTTTAGGCTTTTTATTCTATGGAAACTACGGGGCAATTTTCTTGCTAAATACCAAGAAACCAGTAATAACTAAGTATAAAACACTAATATTTTGCCTCTTTTAGGAGAAAACATGCCAAGTCTTACATTAGATAAGACAGACTTGCGTATTCTGGCCGAACTGCAACATGACGGCCGCTTAACCAATGTGGAATTAGCAGAACGGGTGGCCCTGTCTCCATCCCCTTGCCTGCGCCGTCTGAAGCAGCTGGAGGAGTCCGGCGTGATCCGCCAATACGTGGCGCTGCTGGACCCGGCCCGCATCGGCCTGGGCCTGCAGGCCTGGGTCAGGGTCACGCTGGAAAAGCGCGGCAACGCGCATTTGCAAAGCTTCATCGAAGCGGTGCAAAGCTGGCAGGAAGTCATCAACTGCTTTGCGATGACCGGCGAGATGGACTATCTGCTGCAAGTGTATTTCGAGGACATGGAGCACTTTTCGCGCTTCGTGATGGACGAGCTGTTGCAGCACCCCGGTGTCGCCGACGTGAAGTCCAGCTTCGTGCTCAAGGAGATCAAGCGGACGACTTCACTGCCGCTCGGCCAACTGCGTGGCCTTTAAGGCGGAGCGGCCTTGCGCCGCGTGCGGATTTGAAACAGAACGGCCCGGAACTCCGGGCCGTTTTGCATGGGAAAGCGTACCGACTCACAAACCCAGCCGTTGCCAGATGGTGGACACCAGCCCGGCCTGGTTCAGCGTGTAGAAGTGCAGGCCCGGCGCGCCGTGCTGCAGCAGCCGATCGCACAGCTCGGTCACCACGTCCAAGCCCAGCGCGCGGATGGAGGCGCTGTCGTCGTAATAAGCCTGCATGCGCTGGCGCAGCCAGCGCGGCACTTCCGCGCCGCACATGTCGGAAAAACGACACAGTTGCCCGAAATTGGAAATCGGCATGATGCCCGGAACGATGGGAATATTCACGCCGCGCGCCTGCGCTTCGTCGATGAAGCGGAAATAGGCGTCGGCGTTGAAGAAATACTGGGTCATCGCCGAATTGGCGCCGGCGTTGACCTTGCGCACGAAGTTGTTGATGTCGTCCTCGGCCGAGCGCGCCTGCGGGTGGAATTCCGGATAGGCGGCCACCTCGATGTGGAAATGGTCGCCGTGCTCGGCGCGGATGAACTCCACCAGCTCGTTGGCGTAACGGAACTCGCCGGCCGCCACCATACCGGACGGAATGTCGCCGCGCAGCGCGACGATGTGGCGGATGCCGTTGTTGCGGTATTCCTTGAGGATGGCGCCGATGTTCTCGCGGGTGGAGCCGATGCAGGACAGGTGCGGCGCGGCGGCGTGGCCTTCGCTGCGGATTTCCAGCACCGTCGCCAGCGTGCCGTCGCGGGTGGTGCCGCCGGCGCCGAAGGTGACGGAAAAGAACTGCGGCTTGAACTGGGCCAGCTGCTGGCGCGTGGTGCGCAGCTTGGCGATGCCTTCCGGGGTCTTGGGCGGAAAGAATTCGAAACTGAAGGTTCGGCTCTGTGCTGTCATGGTCTCTCTGCATCTCCCTGCGGGAGACTCCTTTGTTTTTTAGAGCGGCTAAGCAACCCCTGACGCTGCGTTGCGCCGACTTGCCGTACTCAAGTACTGCCTGCGTCGGCGCGCCTTGCCTCAGACGTGAAACTGAGTTTGTTAGCCGCTCTTATTAGAATGATCGCGATCCGCAGCAGCGGACAAAAAAAACGGACAGCACCATTCTAATAGCCCTGTCCGCTTTTTTATCGTTATAAAAATCAATAACGATAGTGATCCGGCTTATAAGGGCCTTGCTTGGGCACGCTGATGTAGGCGGCCTGTTCGTCGGACAGCTCGGTCAGCCGGGCGCCGATGCGGCCCAGGTGCAAACGCGCCACCTTCTCGTCCAGATGCTTGGGCAACACATACACCTGTTTGCCGTATTGCAGGCCGTTGGCGAAGATTTCCACCTGCGCCAGCACCTGGTTGGTGAAGGAGTTGGACATCACGAAGCTGGGATGGCCGGTGGCGCAACCCAGATTGACCAGCCGGCCTTCGGCCAGCAGGATCACCCGTTTGCCGTCCGGGAAGATGATGTGGTCCACCTGCGGCTTGATATTGTCCCACTGGTACTGGCGCAGGCTGGCGACTTCGATCTCGCTGTCGAAATGGCCGATATTGCAGACGATGGCGTTGTTGCGCATCTTCTTCATGTGCTCGTGGGTGATCACGCCGACGTTGCCGGTGGCGGTGACGAAGATGTCGGCCTGGTCGGCCACTTCGTCCATGCGCACCACGCGGTAGCCCTCCATCGCCGCCTGCAGCGCGCAGATCGGATCCACCTCGGTCACCCACACCGTGGCGCCCAGGCCGCGCAGGCTTTGCGCGCAACCCTTGCCCACGTCGCCGTAGCCCAGCACCACCGCCACCTTGCCGGCCACCATCACGTCGGTGGCGCGCTTGATGCCGTCCACCAGCGATTCGCGGCAGCCGTAGAGGTTGTCGAACTTGGACTTGGTCACCGAGTCGTTGACGTTGAAGGCAGGGAACGGCAGCCGCCCTTCCTTCTCCAGCTGGTACAGGCGGTGCACGCCGGTGGTGGTTTCCTCGGTCACGCCCTTGATGTGCTGGAGGCGCTTGGAATACCACTGCGGATCTTTTTCCAGATAACGGGCAATGGCGGCGAACAGCGCGGTCTCCTCCTCGTTGGACGGATGGCTGATCGCGCCGCGGTCGCTTTCCGCCTTGCTGCCCAGCATCAGCAGCAAGGTGGCGTCGCCGCCGTCGTCCAGAATCATATTGGCCGGCTCCTGCTCCGGCCATTCGAAGATCTTGTGGCTGAACTCCCAGTACTCGTCCAGGCTCTCGCCCTTGAAGGCGAACACCGGAATGCCGGCCGCGGCGATGGCGGCGGCGGCGTGATCCTGGGTGGAGAAGATGTTGCAAGAGGCCCAGCGCACTTCCGCGCCCAGCGCCACCAGGGTCTCGATCAAGACCCCGGTCTGTATCGTCATGTGCAGGCTGCCGGCGATGCGCGCGCCGCGCAGGGGCTGGCTGTGTCGGTGCTCGTCGCGCAGGGCCATCAGGCCCGGCATCTCGGTTTCGGCAATCGCCAGTTCCTTGCGGCCCCAGGCGGCCAGATTGATATCGGCAACATGAAAATCAGTGAAATCAGCCATCGCGAGCATTCCTTGGTTCACGCGGCCGGCCAGGATGCGGCTCACCCGCTCCCGTGCCCGGCACGGTTTTGATCAGGTGAGCGCCGTTGAAGCGGGAGCGGCCCGAGCCTGGGGATGGATCATCCTCGCAGCGCCCCTCGGGCCGACCGGACGCCGGTGGCGTGGACACGCGGACGGCGACGTTTCGATTATACCTATGCCGCTCGGAAAAGGTAGGAGTCCGCATGCCAAGAAGATACACTACCGGCTTGCCGATTCATCGCCGCCCCATGACTTTCGACTTCACCCCGCTGGCCGCCCTGTCCGGGATCGCCGCGCTGATTTCCACCGCCATCGCCGCCATCGCCTGGTATCGCCGCCAGTTTCCCGGCGTGCGCTGGCTGGCGCTGCTGATGAGCTCGGTGGCGTTCTGGTCCGCCGGCGCGATGTGCGAGCTGGCCGCCGCCAGCCTGTCGGCCAAGATCGCCTGGTCCAAGCTGGAATACCTGGGCACCTTGAGCACCCCGGTGCTGTTCCTGCTGCTGGCGCTGGACTACAACCGCATCCAGCTGAGCCGGCGCTGGCTAGCCGCGCTGTTCGCGCTGCCGCTGCTCTGCTTCGTCCTGGCGCTCAGCAACGAGAGCCACCACCTGGTGTGGACCGGCTACCGGCCCAGCCCCTCCGGCTACAATCTGCTGATCTACGGTCACGGCCCGGCGTTCTGGATCGGCGTCGCCGGCTACTCCTATCTGATGATGCTGATCGGCTCGCTGATGCTGATCCGCGCACTGCATTACTACCCGGCCCACTTCCGCGGCCAGTCCATCGTGCTGATGGCCAGCGCCTGCGCGCCCTGGCTGGGCAACGTCCTCTACCTGAGCGGCGCCATGCCCTTGCAGGGCCTGGACCCGACGCCGCTGGCCTTCGCCGTCACCGGCCTGGTGTTCGCGCTGGACCTGCTCTATCTGCGCCTGCTCTATCTGGTGCCGGTGGCGCGCGCGCGCTCCTTCGAGGCCATGGGCGACGGGGTGCTGGTGATAGACGACGAGCTGCGCATCCTGGACCTCAACCCGGCCGCCGCGCGGCTGCTGGGCCGGCCCGGCCGCCAGCTGCTGGGTCAGCCCTTGCCGGCGGACTGGCCGCGGGAACCTATCCTGAGCGGCCGGGAGCAATCCTTGGAGCTGTCCTTGCAAGACGGCGCGCGCATCCTGGACCTGCGCGTGTATCCTATCGCCCAACATCCTCAACCCCACTCCAGCCGCATGCTGGTGGCGCGCGACATCACCGAGCGGCGCCGGGCCGAAGAAGCGCTGCGCGGCGCCAACCAGACCCTGGCCTTGCGCATCGCCGAAATCGAAGCGCTGCAGGCGGCGCTGCGCGAGCAGGCCTTGCGCGACCCGCTGACCGGCCTGTACAACCGCCGTTATCTGGACGACGCCTTCGCCCGCGAACTGAGCCGCGCCCGCCGCGACGGCGCGCCGCTCAGCATCGCGCTGATCGATCTGGACGACTTCAAACGCATCAATGACAGCTTCGGCCATTACTTCGGCGACGAGGTCTTGCGCCGCCTGTCCGCGTTGCTGGCCGAAGACGGCCGCGGCGGCGACATCCTCTGCCGGCTGGGCGGCGAGGAATTCCTGGTGCTGATGCCCGGCGCGGACGGCGAGCAGGCCCTGCGCCGCGCCGAGGGCTGGCGCTCAGCCTTCCAGCGGCTGCCGCACGGCGCCGGCGACGACAGTTTCTGCGCCACCTTTTCCTGCGGCCTGGCCGCCTTCCCGCTGCACGCGGACAACCCGGCCGCGCTGTACCAGGCCGCGGACCGGGCCCTGTACGCGGTCAAGGCCGGCGGCAAAAACGCCTGCCGGCTGAGCGCGGCTCTTTAATCAGGACAAAAAAAACGCCTGTCCGCGGACAGGCGTTTCTCGGCGCGAAGCCTAACGCGATTTACAGACCGGCGTCGGCGCGCAGCGCTTCCACCTTGTCGGTGCGCTCCCAGCTGAATTCCGGCTCTTCCCGGCCGAAATGGCCGTAAGCGGCGGTCTTGCTGTAGATCGGACGCAGCAGGTCCAGCATCTGGATGATGCCTTTCGGACGCAGGTCGAAATGCTTCTTCACCAGTTCGACAATCTTCTCGTTCGGAATCGAGTTGGTGCCGAAGGTGTCCACCGCGATCGAGGTCGGCTCGGCCACGCCGATGGCGTAGGAAACCTGGATCTGGCACTGGCGCGCCAGGCCGGCGGCGACGATGTTCTTCGCCACGTAGCGGCCGGCGTAGGCGGCGGAGCGGTCCACCTTGGACGGGTCCTTGCCGGAGAAAGCGCCGCCGCCGTGCGGCGCCGCGCCGCCGTAGGTGTCGACGATGATCTTGCGGCCGGTCAGGCCGCAATCGCCCATCGGGCCGCCAATGACGAAACGGCCGGTCGGGTTGATCAGGAACTTGGTTTCCGGCGTGATCATCTCCGGCGGCAGCACCGGCTTGATGATGTCCTCGATCACCGCCTCGGTCAGCGTCTTGTGATCGATGTCCGGGGTGTGCTGGGTGGACAGCACCACGGTGTCGATGCGCTTGGGCAGGCCGGTGGCGCCGTCGTAGACGCAAGTGATCTGGCTCTTGGCGTCCGGACGCAGCCACGGCAGACGGCCGTCCTTGCGCAGTTCGGCCTGACGCTGCACCAGACGGTGCGCGTAGTAGATCGGGAACGGCATCAGCGTCGGGGTTTCATCGCAGGCATAGCCGAACATCAGGCCCTGGTCGCCGGCGCCCTGGTTCAGGTCCAGACCTTCGCCTTCGTTGACGCCCTGGGCGATGTCCTGCGACTGCTTGTCGTAGCAAGCCATGACCGCGCAACCGCGGAAATCGAAGCCCAGCGCGGAGTCGTCGTAACCGATGCGCTTGATGGTTTCGCGGGCGATCTTGATGTAATCGATATTGGCGCTGGTGGTGATTTCGCCGGCCAACACCACCAGGCCGGTGTTCACCAGGGTCTCGGCGGCGACGCGCGCGTGCTTGTCCTCGCGCAGGATGGCGTCGAGGATGGCGTCGGAGATCTGATCGGCGACTTTGTCCGGGTGTCCTTCCGACACCGACTCAGATGTAAACAGATATTCGCTCATTTATTATTCGTTCCCGAAAAATGCAAAACCTTGTGATGATAAAATAGGTCGCTTTAAGACCAAGACTGAGCTTCATATGTCTAAGCTAGTCCATTTATTGCTGTCTTTCCTGGCGCACCTGCCTTTATCCTGGCTACAAGGCCTAGGTGCCGTTCTTGGACGACTGACTTATCATGCGTCCCCCCGCTACAGAGCACGGCTCCGGGAGAACCTAAGTTCTAGTAAAATCTGCCGAAATTATCAGCTTTTACCGCGTTTAGTCAAACAAAGCGCCGCGGAAACCGGCAAAGGCGCGCTGGAACTGGCCATCGCCTGGTGCCGGGAGCCGGACGACATCGCCGCCATGGTCAAATCCTGCTCCGGCTGGGAACACGTCGAGGCGGCGCTGGCCAAAGGCCACGGCATCGTCTTCGTCACCCCTCATCTGGGCAGCTACGACATCGCCGGCCGCTACATCAGCTCGCGGCTGCCGTTTCCGCTGACCGCGATGTACCGTCCGCCCAAGCTGGCCTGGCTGGAACCGGTGATGCAGGCCGGCCGCGCGCGCGGCAAGGGCAAGACCGCGCCGGCCACCGGCGCCGGCGTGCGCGTGCTGATGAAGGCGCTGAAATCCGGCGAGGCCACCATCATCCTGCCGGACCAGGTGCCCGGCAACGGCGAAGGCGTGTGGGCGCCGTTCTTCGAACGCCCGGCCTACACCATGACCCTGGTGCCGCGGCTGGCGCAGATCAGCGGCGTGGAGACGCTGTTCTTCGTCGGCGAGCGTCTGCCGGGCGGCCAGGGCTTCCGCGTGCACATCGAACCGCCGGCGCAAGCCTTCAGCGGCGACAAGGAGCAAGACGCCGCCCAGCTAAACGCCCAGGTGGAAGCGCTGATCCGCCGCTTCCCCAGCCAATACCTGTGGAGCTATAACCGCTATAAATGTCCGCCCGGCGTCAGCCGGCCGGACGCGCAATAACAGGGGACCTCGGAAAACCCTCGCCAGCACAGCGAGGTTTTCGAGCATTCCCACGAGGAAATTTATGAAATTCGCTTTTGCCCTGCTCTGGCTCATCCGCCTGCTGCCGATGTGGGCGATCGGCCTGCTGGCCCGCGGCCTGGGCAATATCGCCTACTGTCTGGCCCACGGCCGCCGCCGCGTCGGCATGATCAATCTGCGGCTGTGCTTTCCCGAGATGCCGGTGGCGGAGCGCCGCCGGCTGATCCGCCGCAATTTCCAGCACATGATACGCATGGTGCTGGAGTACGGCGTGGTCTGGTGGAGCTCGGCCGCGCGCATCGACAAGCTGGTGGAGATCAAGAACCTGCACTACGTCACCGCGCTGCGCGAACGCGGCGAAGACGTGATCCTGTTCTACCCCCACTTCGTCGGCTTCGAAATGTGCGTGTATTCGCTGAATCAGCATATCCCGCTGGTCAGCGTCTACTCCCATCAGAAGAACGAAGCGCTGGACCGCCAGATTTATCAGGGACGCCAGCGCTACGACAACGCCTACATCGTGTCGCGCCAGGAGGGCCTGCGCCCCATCATCAAGGCGATGCGCAAGGACCACGCGCCCTTCCTCTACCTGCCGGATCAGGACTTCGGCGTCCGCGACTCGGTGTTCGTCGACTTCTTCGGCGTCAAGGCCGCCACCATCACCGGCCTGTCCCGCATCAGCAAGCTGGCGCGCGCCAAGGTGGTGCCCGCCATCGCCCGCCGCGTCGGCGACCGCTTCGAGCTGGAGTTCTATCCGCCTTGGGACGACTACCCCAGCGAGGACGTGGAGGCCGACACCCGCCGCATGAACGCCTTCCTGGAGCAGCGCGTCCGCGAAATCCCGGACCAGTACTTCTGGCTGCACAAGCGCTTCAAGAGCCGGCCGCAAGGCGAGGCGCGCTTCTACTAAGTCCACAAGCCTCACGCTATCAGGGGCGCCGCATAGCGGTGCCCTTCTCCGTCAGACCTCGGCGAACGCGTCCATCAGCAAGAAAGTGCCCGCCTGCCGCTGACGGCTGTCTATCTGCGGCACCAGCCGCTGGAAATGCTCGGTGGCGCAATGACGGTCCAGGGCCGCCCGGTCCGGCCAGGTTTCGATGAAGACGAAATGGCCGGGGTCTTTCTGGTCGATGAACAGCTCGTAGCTGATGCAGTCCGGCTCTTGCCGCGTCTTCGCCAGCAGTTCGCGATACAGCGGCATCACCTCGGCCACCCGGTCCGGCTGAATGAAGTCCTGAGCGATCACTTTCAACATTCCATTCCCCCTTCTCTGCATTTCGCGGCTTGGCGCGCGCCGCCGCTCTCCCCAAAAAAACAGCGCGGACGGGGAAACCCCGTCCGCGCCGCGTATTGCGTCCGCCCGGCTCGCGCTAGGCCCGTCGCCGCCAGAAGTAGCGATAGACGTAGCCCGGAAACGCGAACACCAGGAACAGCGACACAGTCGTCACGTAGAACTGCCAGTTCTGCGGCTGCACCGGCATCAGCCGGCTTTCCAGCAGATAGGCGAAGCCGCCCACCAGCAAGTACAGCGCCATCAGTTCCAGAAAGCGCCAGCCAAAATGCTTGTTGGCCACTTTCCACACCCCGCCCACTTTCTGGGTCAGGAACGGCAGGTTCGCCGCCGCCAGGGCAACGATCAGCAAAGCGATGACGCTGGATTGCATGGCGGACTGGCCTTAAATCACGGTGAGCGATTGACGCACGACTTGCAGGCACAGCTCCATCGCGCGCTCCGGCAGCAGGCCGATGAAGAGCAGGGCCAGCGCGTTCAGCGACAGCACCAGCTTCATGTCGCCGCGCACCACGATATCGCTGCGGTCTTCGGCGTCGTCGAAATACATCGCCTTCACTACGCGCAGGTAGTAGAACGCGCCGATCACCGACATCAGCACCGCGAAGATGGCCAGCTTGATCATGCCGATGTCGACGATGGCCTTGATCACCGCGAACTTGGCGTAGAAGCCCACCAGCGGCGGGATGCCGGCCATGGAGAACATAGTCAGCAGCATCAGCAGCGCGTACCAGCTGTTGCGACTGTTCAGGCCCTTCAGATCGTCGACCTTCTCGCACTCGAAACCGGCGCGCGACAGCGCCAGCAGCATGCCGAAGCTGACCAGGGACATCAGCACATAGCTCAGCGCGTAGAACAGCGCGGCCGAGTAGCCGACCTTGGTGCCGGCCAGTACGCCCAAGAGCAGGAAGCCCATGTGCGAGATCGTCGAGTAGGCCAGCATCCGCTTGATATTGGTCTGCACGATGGCGGTGATGTTGCCGATGGCCATCGACAGCGCGGCCACGATCACCAGCATCTGCTGCCAGTCCGCCACCAGCGCGTCCAGGCCCTGGGCCAGGATGCGCAGCGTGAACACGAAGGCGGCCAGCTTGGGCGCCGCGCCCACCATCAGCGTCACCGAAGTCGGCGCGCCGTGGTAAACGTCAGGCACCCACATGTGGAACGGCACCGCGCCCAGCTTGAAGGACAGGCCGGCCACGATGAAGACCAGGCCGAAGACCAGCAGCACGTCGTTGGCCTTGTGCGCGGCGATGGACTTGGCCACCGTGGCCAGTTCCAGCGAGCCGGTGGCGCCGTAAACCATGGAAATGCCGTAGAGCAGCAGGCCGGAAGCCAGCGCGCCCAGCACGAAGTACTTCATCGCCGCCTCGGTGGCCTGCACCGAGTCGCGCTGCAGCGCGATCAGCGAGTACAGCGCCAGCGACAGCAGTTCCAGGCCCATGTACAGGGTCAGGAAGTGCGAGGCGGACACCATCAGGTTCATGCCCAAGAGCGCGAACAGCGCCAGCGAGAAATACTCGCCCTTGAACAGCTGACGGTCGGCGGTGTACTGCCGGCTGTAGATCAGCACGATGGCGGTGACCGCGTACATGGCCAGCTTGACCACGCCGCCCATCGGATCGGCGACGAACATGCCGGAGAAGGTGACCACCGGCTGCGCGGTGAAAGTCATCACCTGCGCCACCGCCGCGCCCAACAGGCTCAGCAGGGTCAGGCCCAGGGTGATGCCGCGCTTTTCATCCGAAACGAACAGGTCCGCCATCAGCACGAACAGGATCGCGCCGGCGAGGAACATCTCCGGAATTGCCGGTATCAGGTTGAGATCAGCCCAATTCATTGTTTCCATTCCTTCCGCGCTTACAGCTTGCTCTGCGAGACATGCAGGATCAGGTCATTGACCGACAGGTGCATTTTCTCGACGAAGGCTTGCGGATACAGGCCCATGCCCAGCACCGCGATGGCCAGGATGGCCAGCACCAGGAATTCGCGCTTGTTGACGTCGGACAACTCGGCCACATGGCTGTTGCCCACATCGCCGAAGATCACGCGCTTGTACATCCACAAGGTATAGGCCGCGCCGAAGATCAGCGTGGTGGCGGCCAGCGCCGCGTACCAGAAGTTCACCTGCACCGCGCCCATGATCACCATGAACTCGCCGACGAAGCCGGAAGTGGCCGGCAGACCGGAGTTGGCCATCGCGAACAGCATCATGAAGGCGGCGAAGATAGGCATCTTGTTGGCCACGCCGCCGTAGTCGGCGATGTTGCGGCTGTGCACGCGGTCGTACATCACGCCGATGCAGAAGAACATCGCGGCGGACACGAAGCCGTGGGACACCATCTGCACCAGCGCGCCCTCAACCGCCCACTGGTTCAGTTCGGAACCGGTGAACAGGAACAGGCCCAGGGTGACGAAGCCCATGTGCGAGATGGAGGAGTAAGCCACCAGCTTCTTCATGTCGGACTGCACCAGCGCCACCAGGCCGATGTAGACCACCGCCACCAGCGACAGCGCCACCATCACGCCGGACAGCTCGCGCGCGGCGTCCGGCAGGATGGGCAGCACGAACCGCAGGAAGCCGTAGGCGCCGATCTTCAGCGTGATCGCGGCCAGCACCATGGAGCCGCCGGTCGGCGCTTCCACGTGGGCGTCCGGCAGCCAGGTGTGCACCGGCCACATCGGCACCTTCACCGCGAAGGACAGGAAGAAGGCGACGAACAGCAGGATCTGCACCGTCAGCGGGATCTTGGCGATGTCGTGGAAAGCCTGGATGTCGAAGGACTTGCCGGCCTGGAAGTACAGGTAGATCAAGGCCACCAGCATCAGCAGCGAGCCGAGCAGGGTGTAGAGGAAGAACTTGATCGACGCGTACACGCGACGCGGGCCGCCCCAGACGCCGATGATCAGATACATCGGAATCAGCATGCCTTCGAAGAAGACGTAGAACAGGATGGCGTCCAGCGCGGCGAAGGCGCCGTTGATCAGGCCGGACATGATCAGGAAGGCGGCCATGTACTGCGACACGCGCTTCTGGATCACTTCCCAGCCCGCCACCACCACCAGCAGGGTGGTGAAGCTGTTGAGCACCACGAACAGCATCGAGATGCCGTCCACGCCCAGGTGGTAGTTGATGCCGAGGGATTCGATCCACGGCTTCATCTCGACGAACTGCATGCCGCCGCTGAGGTTGTTGAACTCGGTGAACAGCGGCAGCGACAGCAGGAAGCCCGCCAACGCGCCCGCCGCGGCCAGCCAGCGCGCCAGCGTGGCCCGCTGGTCGCCCCCCGTAGCCAGCACCAGCAACCCGGCCGCGATAGGGGTCCAGATCACCAGAGACAATAGATTTGTGAACATAGTCAAACCCAAGTTGTTATTCCAATCCCGGAGCCCGGGCTCAACGCCAGATCAGCGGAAAGAACCACATCGTCATCAAGGCCAGCACCCCGATGATCATCGCGGTGGCGTAGCTGTAGATGAAGCCGGTCTGCGCGCGGCGGATGAAGCCGGAGAAGGTCGCCACCAGTTTGGCGGTGCCGTTCACCAGCAAGCCGTCGATCAACAGCATGTCGCCCACCTTCCAGAACAAGGTGCCCAGAGCGCGCGAGCCCTTGGCGAACACGGCGAAGTAGATCTCGTCCAGGTAGTACTTGTTCTCCAGGATCTTGTTCACCAGGCCGAACTTCTGCTTGATGGCGGCCGGAATCTGCGGCGCCTTCATGTAGAAGAACCAGGCGGTCGCCACGCCGGCCACCGCCAGCCACAGCGGCAGGGTGCTCAGCGAATGCACGCCCATGGCGGCCGCGCCGTGGAACTCGCGGGCGATCTCTTCCATCGCCGGGTGCAGTTCATTGTTGACGGTTATCACGCCTTTGAAGAAGTCGCCGTACAGCAGCGGCTCGATCGCGAAGTAACCGACCAGCACCGACGGAATCGCCAGCAGCACCAGCGGCAGGGTCACCACCCACGGGGACTCGTGCGGCTTGTCGTTCGGGCCCAGGCCGTGGTGATGGTCGTGGGACACCTCTTCTTCATCGCTGTCGCCGTGGTGTTCGTGATGCGAGCCATGGTTCTCCATCCAGCGCTCCTTGCCGTGGAAGACCAGGAAGTACATGCGGAAGGAGTAGAAGGCGGTGACGAACACGCCGGCGATCACCGCGAAGTAGGCGAAACCGGACGCGGACAGATTGGACGCGTGCACCGCCTCGATGATGGAGTCCTTGGAGTAGAAGCCGGAGAAGAACGGCGTGCCGATCAAGGCCAGCGAACCCAAGAGCGAAGTCAGCCAGGTGATGGGCATGTACTTGCGCAGGCCGCCCATATTGCGCATGTCCTGATCATGGTGCATGCCGATGATCACCGAACCCGCCGCCAGGAACAGCAGCGCCTTGAAGAAGGCGTGGGTCATCACGTGGAACATCGCCACCGAGTAGGCCGAGGCGCCCAGCGCCACGGTCATATAGCCCAGCTGCGACAGCGTGGAGTAGGCCACCACGCGCTTGATGTCGTTCTGGACGATGCCGAGGAAGCCCATGAACAGCGCGGTGATGGAACCGGCGACCATGATCACGTTCAGCGCGGTGTCGGACAGCTCGAACAGCGGGCTCATCCGCGACACCATGAAGATGCCGGCGGTCACCATGGTGGCCGCGTGGATCAGCGCCGAGATCGGGGTAGGGCCTTCCATCGAATCCGGCAGCCACACGTGCAGCGGGAACTGCGCCGATTTGCCCATCGCGCCGATGAACAGCAGGATGCAGGTCACGCTCAGCAGCGACCACTCGGTACCCGGAATCAGGCTGATGGTCTTGTTGGCCAGCGCCGGAGCGGCGGCGAACACGTCGCTGTAGTTCAGCGAGCCGCCGAAGTAGGCCAGCACCAGGCCGATGCCCAGCAGGAAGCCGAAGTCGCCGACGCGGTTGACCAGGAAGGCCTTCAGGTTGGCGTAGATCGCGGTCGGACGCTTGAACCAGAAGCCGATCAGCAGATAGGACACCAGGCCCACCGCTTCCCAACCGAAGAACAGCTGGATGAAGTTGTTGCTCATCACCAGCATCAGCATCGAGAAGGTAAACAGCGAGATATAGCTGAAGAAACGCTGATAGCCCGGGTCTTCCTGCATGTAGCCTATGGTGTAAATGTGCACCATCAGCGACACGCTGGTGACCACCACCAGCATCATCGCGGTCAGCGAATCCACCAGGAAGCCCACCGAGAACTCGTAGCCTCCCACTGTCAGCCAGGTGTAAACCGGACCGTTGAACACTTCAGCCTGCCCGGTCAGGAAGGCGTGAAGCACCTTGAGCGACAGCGCGGCGGACAGCGCCACGCCGGCTATCGTCACGACGTGCGAAGCGCGCCGGCCGATGGCCCATCCAAATAGGCCTGCAATGATGGAACCCGCCAGCGGGGCGAGTGCAATCAGCAGGTATAAGCTCTTCATATCCATGCTTGTGTGCTTTGTGTAGGTTCCGGTTTGCCTTAGCCTTTGAGGCTGCCCAAGTCTTCAACGTTGATGGTGCGCAGATTGCGGAACAGCACCACCAGGATGGCGAGGCCGATCGCGGCTTCGGCCGCGGCCACCGTCAGGATGAAGAATACGAAGATCTGGCCCGCCGTATCCGACAGGTAATGCGAGAACGCGATGAAATTGAAGTTCACCGCGAGCAGCATCAGCTCGATGGCCATCAGCAGCACGATCAGATTTTTCCGGTTCAGGAAAACGCCCAGCACGCCGATGGCAAACAGGATTGCGGCCAGCACCAGGAAGTGAGTCAGTGTCAGCACATTTCCTCCCTTATGTTGTTTGGCCGTCAGGCCTGTTGCTTACCGGATTCGGCCTCGGAGGCCTCCTCCACCGTGGATTCTTCCGCAGGCTGTTCGGCCTGCATCTTCACCAGACGCACGCGGTCGTTGCGCTTGACCTTGACTTGCAGCGCCGGATCGATCGCCTTGGTGTCCTTGCGGCTGCGCATGGTCAGGCCGATGGCGGCCACCATGGCCAGCAGCAGCACCACCGCCGCCACTTCGAAGGGCAGCAGATAAGTGGTGTACAGCTGGCGGCCCAGCACTTTGACGTTGCTGAAGTCGGCTGCCAGCGGCGCGGCGGCCTGGTAGGCGTCCAGCCTGGCGCTCGGGCTGGCCAGAATCATCGCCATTTCAAACACCATGATGATGCCGACGGCGGCGGCGACCGGAAGATTCTTCCAGAAGCCCTCGCGCAGTTTCTCGATGTTGATGTCCAGCATCATCACCACGAACAGGAACAACACCATCACCGCGCCCACATACACCACCACCAGGGTGATGGCCAGGAACTCGGCTTCCATCAGCAGCCACAGGCCGGCGCTGTTGAAGAAGGCCAGCACCAGGAACAAGGCCGCGTGAATCGGGTTCTTGGCCGTCACCACGCGGATGCCCGCGAACACCAGGATGGCGGACAGAACATAGAAGACAAACATTGTGAAGTTCATGACCCCCCCTTAGCGATACTTGGCGTCGGCCGCCTTGTTGGCGGCGATCTCGGCTTCGTACTTGTCGCCGATCGCCAACAACATCGGCTTGGTGTAGTACAGATCGCCACGTTTTTCGCCGTGGTATTCGAAGATGTGGGTTTCCACGATGGCGTCCACCGGACAGGCTTCCTCGCAGAAGCCGCAGAAGATGCACTTGGTCAGATCGATGTCGTAGCGCGTGGTGCGGCGGGTGCCGTCGTCGCGCTGTTCGGACTCGATGCTGATCGCCATCGCCGGACACACCGCCTCGCACAGTTTGCAGGCGATGCAGCGCTCTTCGCCGTTGGCGTAGCGGCGCTGAGCATGCAGGCCGCGGAAGCGCGGCGAGATCGGCGTCTTCTCTTCGGGGAACTGGACCGTGATCTTGCGGGCGAAGAAGTAGCGGCCAGTGACCATCAGGCCCTTGACCAGCTCCACCAGCAGGAAGGTCTTGAAAAAGTTTCGGATCGAATTCATCTTTTCACCTATCCCCGTCTCAGTGCCACAAGGACAGCGGGGTCATCATCCAGACGCCCACCACCAGGATCCACACCAGGGTCACCGGGATGAACACCTTCCAGCCCAGACGCATGATCTGGTCGTAGCGATAACGCGGGAAGGTGGCGCGGAACCACAGGAAGCAGAACAGCACCATCGCCACCTTGAGCGCCAGCCAGAAGAAGCCGCCCGCGCCCAGAATGCCCCAGGACGCCGGGAACGGCGACAGCCAGCCGCCGAGGAACAGCAGCGCGGTCAGCGCGGCGACCAGGATCATGTTGGCGTATTCGGCCAGGAAGAAGATGGCGAAGGCCATGCCCGAGTACTCGACGTGGAAGCCGGCGACGATCTCGGATTCGCCCTCGGCCACGTCGAACGGCGCGCGGTTGGTTTCGGCCACGCCGGAAATCAGGTAGACCACGAACAGCGGGAACAGCGGCAGCCAGTTCCACGACAGCACGGAACCGCCGGCCATGCCCTGCCCTTGCTGCTGGACGATCTCCACCAGGTTCAGGCTGCTGGACACCATCAGCACGCCGATCAGCGCGAAGCCCATCGCCAGTTCGTAAGACACGATCTGGGCGGCGGAACGCATGGCGCCGAGGAAGGAGTACTTGGAGTTGCCCGCCCAGCCGGCGATGATCACGCCGTAAACGCCCATCGAGGTCAAGGCCAGGATGTAGAGCAGCGAGGCGTTGACGTTGGCCAGCACCAGCTTGTCGGTGAAGGGAATCACCGCCCAGGCCGCCAGCGCCGGAGCGATGGACAGCACTGGGGCCAGCAGGAACAGGCCCTTGCTGGAGTTGGTGGGCAGGATGATTTCCTTCATCAGCAGCTTGACCGCGTCGGCGATCGGCTGCAGCAGGCCCAGCGGGCCTACCCGGTTGGGGCCGATGCGGATCTGCATGAAGCCGATGACCTTGCGCTCGGCATAGGTCAGGTAGGCGACGCACAGCAGCATCGGCAATACGATGGCGATGATCTTCAACAGGGTCCAAACCACAAGCCCCGCGTCAGTGCCAAGAATACCTTGCAAGAACTCCATGCTTTACCCCTGGGTGATCTCGATAGCGTCGAACATGCCGCCCAGCGCCAGCGTGGCCGCGTGAGCGGTGGCGATGCGGACCGTATCCTGCGGCAGGCTGTCGTCGGCGACGATGCGCACGCGCGCCTGGCCGGACCCCTGGCTCAGCAATGCGGTGCTGTCGGCGGCGATGCCCAGCTTCTGCAACAGGGCGCCGTGGGCGGAGGCCACCGGCTCGGCCGCGTCGCGGGTCTGCTGCAGCGACTCGGCGCGGCGGCAGACGGCGTCGGCCTGGTACAGCGGCACTTCGCCGATGCGGCTCAGCCCTGCGGTCGCGGCGGCGGCGACGTTCAGCTGGCTCAACGCGTTGTTCAGACGCGCGGCGATGTCGCCCTTGGCCAGCAGTTCGGCGCGCACTTCCTCGGCGCTGTTGAAGTCGAAGCCGGACAGATTCAGCATATTGCCCAACACGCGCAGCACTTTCCAGGCCGGACGGGCTTCGCCCAGCGGACGCACCACGCCGTTGAACGGCTGCAGCTTGCCTTCCATATTGACGAAGGAGCCGGCGGTCTCGGAGAACGGCGCGATCGGCAGCAGCACGTCGGCGTAATCCAGCAGACCCTGGCCCTTGAACGCGCTCAGCGCGATCACGGTGGCCGCCTGCTTCATCGCGGCGACGGCGGCTTGCGGGTTGTAGCTGTCGAACTCCACTTCGGTGTTCAGCAGCACGTAAGCCTTCTTGGGCTGCGCGATCATCGCGGCGGCGTTGGCGCCCGCGCCTTGCGGCAGCGCGCCCACCAGTTCCGCGCCCGCGCTGTTGGCGGCTTCGGACAACACGCCGAAGCTCGCGCCGCTCAGGCGCGCGATTTCCTGCGCCACGGCCAGCAGCTGGCTGAACGCCGGATGGTGTTGCGCCACGTTGCCCAGCACCACGGCGGCGGTTTCCGCGCCGCTCAGGCTTTCGGCGATGCGGCGCGCCTCGGCGGACACTTGCACCGCGGACAGATCGACGGCGGTTTCGCCGCCCTTGATCTCGGCCACGGCCTTCAGCACCTGGGCGAAGCCGTTGACCAGCGCCAGCGGCGACACGATCAGCTTGGCGTTGACCTTGATCAGCAGGTCGTCGTCGGCGACGTGGATAATGTTAAGCTCGCTGCCCTTCTTGGCCGCGGTGCGCAGGCGCGAGGTCAGCAGCGGCTGTTCCTTGCGCAGCGTGGAGCCCACCACCAGCACCGATTTGGCCGCGGCCAGATCGGAAATGCTGGAGCCCAGCCATTCCGCGCCCTGCTTGGCCGCGTCGGCGGCGAAGTCGCTGCGGCGCAGGCGGTAATCAATGCTTTCCACGCCGAAGGCGCGCGCCAGCTTCTGGGCCAGATGCAGTTCTTCGGTGGTGGAGTGCGGGCTGGTCAGGAAGCCGATGGCGTCCTTGCCGTGATCGGCGGACACGCCGTTCAGGCCCTTCACCACGTAGTTCAACGCGGTTTCCCAGTCGGTCTCGTGCCACTTGCCGTCGAACTTGATCATCGGCTGCTTCAGACGCTCGGCCGAGTTCAAGCCTTCGTAGGAGAAGCGATCGCGGTCGGCGATCCAGCACTCGTTGATGGCTTCGTTTTCCAGCGGCAGCACGCGCATCACTTCATTGCTCTTGACCTGAACGATCAGGTTGGAGCCCAGGCCGTCGTGCGGGCTGACCGATTTGCGGCGCGACAGCTCCCAGGCGCGGGTGCTGTAGCGGAACGGCTTGGAGGTCAGCGCGCCCACCGGGCACAGGTCGATGACGTTGCCGGAGATTTCCGAGTCCACGGTCTTGCCGAGGAAGGGCAGAATCTCGGAGAACTCCCCGCGATGGGCCATGCCGATTTCCTGGAAGCCGCCGACTTCCTCGGTGAAGCGCACGCAACGGGTACAGTGAATGCAGCGCGACATTTCTTCCGCGGAAACCAGCGGACCCATGTCCTTGCCCACCACCACGCGCTTTTCTTCCTGATAACGCGAGGAGGAGTTGCCGTAGCCCACGGCCAAGTCCTGCAGCTGGCATTCGCCGCCCTGATCGCAGATCGGGCAATCCAGCGGATGGTTGATCAGCAGGAATTCCATCACGCCGGCCTGGGCCTTCTTGGCCATGTCGGAGTGGGTATGGACCTTCATGCCGTCGGTCACCGGGGTGGCGCAAGCCGGCAGCGGCTTGGGCGCCTTTTCCACTTCCACCAGGCACATGCGGCAGTTGGCCGCGATGGACAGCTTCTTGTGGTAGCAGAAGTGCGGAATGTACGTGCCCACCGAGTGGGCCGCTTCCATGACGGTGCTGCCTTGCGGGACCGTCAGTTTTTTTCCGTCGATTTCGATTTCAAGCATCGCTCAACACCATTTGTGGTCCACCAAGGTCTTTCCGTGTTCGATCGCGTACTCGAACTCGTGACGGAAATGCTTGGTGAAACTGCGAACCGGGAACACTGCGGCGTCGGCCAGCGCACAGATGGTGCGGCCCGCCATATTGTTGCCCACGGAGTCCAGAAGCTCCAGATCGCCCGGACGGCCCTGGCCGTTGGCGATGCGATGGATCACGCGGTACAGCCAGCCGGTGCCTTCGCGGCACGGCGTGCACTGGCCGCAGGATTCTTCGTGGTAGAAGTAGGCCAGACGCTCCAGCGCCTTGATCATGCACACGTCTTCATTCATCACGATGACGGCGCCGGAACCCAGCATCGAGCCGGCTTTGGCGATGCTGTCATAGTCCATCGTGCATTGCATCATGACGTCGGCGGGCAGGATGGGCGCGGAGGAGCCGCCCGGGATCACCGCCTTGAGCTTCTTGCCGTCGCGCATGCCGCCGGCCATTTCCAGCAGCTCGGAGAACGGAGTGCCCAGCGGAATCTCGTAGTTGCCCGGACGGTTGACGTGGCCGGATACCGAGAACAGCTTGGTGCCGCCGTTGTTCGGCTTGCCCTTTTCCAGGAAAGGCTGAGCGCCGTCGCGGATGATGAAGGGCACCGAGGCGAACGATTCGGTGTTGTTGATGGTGGTCGGCTTGCCGTACAGGCCGAAGCTGGCCGGGAACGGCGGCTTGAAGCGCGGCTGGCCCTTCTTGCCTTCCAGCGATTCCAGCAGCGCGGTTTCCTCGCCGCAGATGTAGGCGCCGTAGCCGTGATGGGCGAACAGGTCGAAGTTGAAGCCGGAGCCCAGGATGTTATCGCCCAGCAAACCCGCCTTGCGCGCTTCGTCCAGCGCTTCTTCGAAACGCTCGTATTCGGCGAAGATTTCGCCGTGGATGTAGTTGTAGCCGGCCTTGGTGCCCATCGCGTAACCGGCGATGATCATGCCTTCGATCAGCGAATGCGGATTGAAGCGCAGGATGTCGCGGTCCTTGAAGGTGCCCGGCTCGCCCTCGTCGGTGTTGCAGACGACGTATTTGTCGCCCGGGAAGGAGCGGGGCATGAAGCTCCACTTCAGACCGGTGGGGAAGCCCGCGCCGCCGCGGCCGCGCAGGCCGGAGTTCTTCACTTCGGCGATCACGTCTTCCTGGGCCATCTTGCTGTCCAGGATGCGGCGCAGCGCCTGGTAGCCGCCGCGCGCCTCATAGGCGCTCAGCTGCCAGCAATTGGGATCGGAAGTGTCGACGCCATCGAAAATCACGCCATTGACGAAGATTGCCATTATTTCAGCTCCGCCAGTTTCTTATCGATTGCTTCGGGCGTCATGAAGCTGCACATCTTGTGGTTGTTGACCAGCAAGACCGGCGCGTCGCCGCAGGCGCCCATGCACTCCCCTTCCAGCAAGGTGAACTTGCCGTCGGCGCTGGTTTCGCCGATGGCGATGCCCAGCTTCCGGGAGATGTACTCGGCGGCGTTGACGCCGCCGGACAAGGCACAGGGCAAGTTGGTGCAGACAGTGATCTTGTACTGCCCAACCGGCTTCATGTCGTACATATTGTAAAAGGTGGCGACTTCGTAAGCGGCTACCGGCGGGATCTGCAGGTAGTTGGCGACGAATTCGATCACCTCGGTGTTCAGGCAACGCTCCTCCGGAGCGGAGCCCGCTTCGCGACGTTCAGTCAGCGCGATGCGCAAGGCGCCCATCACCGCGGACCGTTTCTGGTCGGCGGGATATTTGGCGACTTCGCGATCGATTTTGGCTAGCGATTCAGCGGACAGCATCAGCGGTCAATCTCCCCAAACACGATATCCTGCGTACCGATGATGGCCACCACGTCGGCGATCATATGGCCCTTGGCCATCTCGTCCAGCGCCGCCAGGTGGGCATAGCCGGGCGCGCGGATCTTCAGACGGTACGGCTTGTTGGCGCCGTCGGACACCAGGTAGACGCCGAACTCGCCTTTCGGGTGTTCGGTGCCCACATAGGCCTCGCCCTCCGGCACGTGCATGCCCTCGGTAAACAGTTTGAAGTGGTGGATCAGGTCTTCCATATTGGCCTTCATGCCTTCGCGCGAAGGCGGCGCCACTTTATGGTTGTCGGTGATCACCGGGCCCGGGTTCTTGCGCAGCCATTCCACGCACTGGCGGATGATGCGGTTGGACTGGCGCATCTCTTCGACGCGCACCAGATAGCGGTCGTAGCAATCGCCGTTGACGCCCACCGGGATGTCGAAGTCCAGCTTGGAATACACGTCGTAGGGCTGCTTCTTGCGCAAGTCCCAGGCAATGCCGGAGCCGCGCAGCATCGGGCCGGTCAGACCCAGGTTCAGCGCGCGCTCGGGCGTCACCACGCCGATGCCGACGGTGCGCTGTTTCCAGATGCGGTTGTCGGTCAGCAGAGTCTCGTACTCGTCGACATAGCCGGGGAAGCGCTGGGTGAAGTCGTCGATGAAGTCCAGCAGCGAGCCCTGGCGGCCTTCGTTGCGGCGAGCCAGTTCGCGGGCGTTCTTGATCTTGGAGACGGTGTACTGCGGCATGCTGTCCGGCAGGTCGCGATACACGCCGCCGGGACGGAAGTAAGCCGCGTGCAGACGCGCGCCCGACACCGCCTCATAGCAGTCCATCAGGTCTTCGCGTTCGCGGAAGGCGTACAGGAACACGGTCATCGCGCCGATGTCGAGACCGTGCGCGCCTATCCACAGCAGGTGGTTCAGCAGACGGGTGATCTCGGCGAACATCACGCGGATGTATTGCGCGCGCTCGGGCACTTCGATGCCCAGCAGCTTCTCGATGGACAGGCAGTAAGCGTGCTCGTTGCACATCATGGACACGTAGTCGAGACGGTCCATGTAAGGCAGAGACTGGATGAAGGTCTTGCTCTCGGCCAGCTTCTCGGTGCCGCGGTGCAGCAGGCCGATGTGCGGGTCGGCGCGCTGGACGACTTCGCCGTCCAGCTCCAGCACCAGGCGCAGCACGCCGTGCGCGGCCGGGTGTTGCGGGCCGAAGTTGAGGGTGTAGTTACGGATTTCAGCCACCGTAGTTCTCCTCGCGGATGATGCGCGGCGTGATTTCGCGCGGCTCGATGGTCACCGGCTGATAGATCACGCGCTGTTGGGTCGGGTCGTAACGCATTTCCACGTGACCGGACAGCGGGAAGTCCTTGCGGAACGGATGGCCGACGAAGCCGTAGTCGGTCAGGATGCGACGCAGGTCGGGGTGGCCGTCGAAAACGATGCCGAACAGGTCGAACGCCTCGCGCTCGAACCAGTTGGCGCCGCTCCAGACGCCGACGACCGAAGCGACCACCGGGAAGGCGTCGTCTTCGGCGAACACGCGCAGGCGGACGCGCTGATTGTGCTTGACCGACAACAGATGGTAGACAACGGCGAAGCGCGGACCGTCCCATACCTCGTCGCGGTATGCGCTGTAGTCCACGCCGCACAAATCGATGCATTGCTCAAAAGACAGGTCGGCGTGGTCGCGCAGCGTGGTCGCCACGGCGATCAGATCCGCCGCCTTGCATACAATGGTCAGCTCTTCCAGAGCCAGCGTGCTTTGCACGAGCTTGTCGCCCAGCGCCTGCTGCACAGCCGACCCTAACGCTTCCATTTTCTTGGAGGCCATAAGTTTCTACCTTAGCGGGCGATGGTGTTGGTGCGTTTGATCTTGTTCTGCAGCTGAATGATGCCGTACAGCAAGGCCTCTGCAGTTGGCGGACAGCCGGGCACGTAGACGTCGACCGGCACGATGCGGTCGCAGCCGCGCACGACTGAATAGGAATAATGATAATAGCCGCCGCCGTTGGCACAGGACCCCATCGAAATCACCCAGCGCGGTTCGGCCATCTGGTCGTAAACCTTGCGCAGGGCCGGGGCCATCTTGTTGCACAGCGTGCCGGCCACGATCATCAGATCGGACTGGCGCGGGCTGGGGCGGAACACGATGCCGAAACGGTCAAGGTCGTAGCGCGCCGCGCCGGCGTGCATCATCTCGACCGCGCAACAGGCCAGACCAAAGGTCATCGGCCACAGCGAACCGGTTCGGGTGTAATTGATGAGCTTGTCAGCCGTCGTGGTGACAAACCCCTTCTCCAGAATACCCTCTACTCCCATTCCAGAGCTCCTTTTTTCCACATGTAGACGAAGCCCAGGGTCAGAATGCCCAGGAACTCCACCATGACGCCCAGACCATAAGTCCCCAGCTCCTTCAACACCACCGCCCACGGCAGCAGGAAGGCGACCTCGAGGTCGAACAGGATGAAGAGGATGGCTATCAGATAATAGCGGACGTCAAACTTCATGCGGGCATCTTCGAAGGCCTCGAAGCCGCACTCATACGGAGACAGTTTCTCAGGATCGGGACGGTTGGGAGCCAGCAGCTTGCCCAATAGAATTGGGCCTACGCCGACCAACAGTCCGACCATGACAAACAGCAGAATGGGAAAGTAATTTTGCAGCATTTCCCGTACACCCCCACAAAAAAGGGGGTTACCCCCCTTGGCTCCAAATAAAACAGGCCACCGGAGTCCCGGTGGCCTGTTTTTGAATGGTGGTGCCGACAGTGAGACTCGAACTCACACAGCTTTCGCCACTACCCCCTCAAGATAGCGTGTCTACCAATTTCACCATGTCGGCACAGCAAGCTTTAATTGTTACTCCGGTATTTTCGATGTCGTACCCGAAGCTTTATCGCTAGGCACACCGGCCGGGATTTGCGGTGCAACCTGTTCAACCTTGGTCCCCATTACGCCCAGATCACTTTTTCCGCCCCCAGACAGAAAAACCAGAGCAAGGGAAGTCGAGAAGAACACGGCCGCTGCGACAGCGGTTGTCCTACTCAAGAAATTCGCAGAACCAGACGCGCCGAACAAGCTACCGGAAGACCCGCTGCCGAAAGCCGCCCCCATGTCCGCGCCTTTGCCGTGCTGCATCAAAACCAGCACGATAATAGTCCCTGCAGACAGGAGATTTACGATCCAAATAAGCGTCTTAATTAGTTCCATACTATATCAATCTTCCTGCGGCTTGGCAAATTGCCCTGAATGAACCGGCGTCCAGAGATGCCCCTCCAACAAGGGCTCCGTCGACATTTTCAGTCGCCAGAATCGCTTCGGCATTCTCTGCCTTGACACTGCCGCCGTAGAGGACGCGAATATTATCGGAGGCCTTGACGTTTTGCAAGCACCAATTTTTGATCGCGCCGTGGATTTCGGCGATTTGCGCCAGGGTCGCCACCTTGCCGGTGCCGATCGCCCAAACCGGTTCATAAGCCACAACGTATTCACCATGGTCTATCTCGGACAGAAGCGCAAGCTGATCGCGGATCACCTCCAGCTGACGGCCGGCTTCGCGCTCTTCCAGCGTTTCGCCGACGCACAGCACCGGCACCAGGCCGGCGGCGATGGCGTTGCGCATCTTCTTCAATAGGGCGGCGTTGCTCTCGCCGAAGTACTGGCGGCGCTCGGAGTGGCCCACCAGGGTGTAGCCGCAGCCGATGTCGGCCAGCATCGCGGCGCTGGTCTCGCCGGTGAAGGCTCCGTCCTGATCGAAGGCGCTGACGTCCTGCGCGCACAGCCGCAGCGGCTGGCCGCGCAGTTGTTCGCCCAGCGCGGCCAGATAGACCGCCGGCGCGGCCACGCCGACCCAGTCGCGGTTGCTCGCCTCGTCCGCCAGCAGCGCCCGCAGCAGCGCCTGCGCGCTGTCGGCGCGGGTATTCATCTTCCAGTTGCCAATCACCAGCTTGCCGGCCATGTCCGTCTCCTGCGATCTTGAATATCGGCCGATTATATCCGCAGCCGCCTGCTTGGCTCAAACCGGCATCCGGCTGACATTGATTGTCCGCAAACGAAGCCGTTTCCACGACTTGTAATATTCCTGAAAAATTTCAGCCTTAGCATGCGCCCATCACCACGCACCTCATCCATTCTCAGGAGTAGGCATGAAACAGTCTGTTCGTCTGGCCGCATCGTTTGTACTGGGTTCCGTCTGCCTGTCCGGCGCGGCCGTGGCCGCCGACATCACCGGCGCGGGCGCCACCTTCCCGTACCCGCTGTACGCCAAATGGGCCGCCGCCTACAAGGCCGGCACCAATAACAACCTGAACTACCAGTCCATCGGCTCCGGCGGCGGCATCAAGCAGATCCAGTCCAAGACCGTGGACTTCGGCGCCTCCGACATGCCGCTGAAGCCGGAAGAGCTGGAAAAATCCGGCCTGACCCAATTCCCCACCGTGATCGGCGGCGTGGTGCCGGTGTTGAACGTGCCCGGCATCGCCCCGGGACAGGTGAAGTTCACCGGTCCTCTGCTGGCCGACATTTACATGGGCAAGGTGGCCAAGTGGAACGATCCGGCCATCGCCAAGCTGAACCCCGGCGTCAAGCTGCCGGACCTGCGCATCTCCGTGGTGCGTCGCTCCGACGGCTCCGGCACCACCTTCATCTTCACCAACTATCTGTCCAAGGTGTCCGCGGACTGGGCCAAGGAAGTGGGCTCCAACACCGCCGTCAGCTGGAAAGGCAACCCGGTGGGCGGCAAGGGCAATGAAGGCGTGGCCAACTACGTGACCCGCATCAAGGGCGCGATCGGCTACGTGGAATACGCCTACGCCAAGCAGAACAAACTGGCCTTCGGCCTGATGCAGAACCAGGCCGGCAGCTTCGTCAAGCCGGACGAGTCCAGCTTCAAGGCCGCCGCCGCCAACGCCGACTGGAAAAAAGCGCCGGGCTTCTACCTGCTGCTGACCAACCAGCCGGGCAAGGACAGCTGGCCTATCGCCGGCGCCACCTTCATCCTGATGCACAAGAAACAGGACAAGCCGGCGCAGGGCGCCGAGGTGCTGAAGTTCTTCGACTGGGCTTACAAGAACGGCGACAAGACCGCGCTGGATCTGGACTACATCCCGATGCCGGACGCGATCAAGGGCGTGATCCGCGCCAACTGGAAGCAGATTGCCGACAACGGCGGCAAGCCGGTGTGGAACTGAGCCGCATACAATGCACGCAAGCGGCCGGGGATGCCCTCCCCGGCTTTTTGTCTGATAAATGAGCATGCATATGCAAAAGTTGAGCAATCCGCAGCAAATCAAAACCCAGCTGCTGCTGGACAATCTGTTCCGCTGGGTCACCCGTTTTTTCGCCTTCCTGGTGCTGTCGCTGCTGGTGGGCATCCTGATTTCGCTGTTGATCGGCGCGCTGCCGAGCATTCACGCCTTCGGCTTCAAGTTTCTGGTCACCAGCGACTGGGACCCGGTCAATGAAAAGTTCGGCGCGCTGGTGCCCATCTTCGGCACCCTGGCCACCTCTTTCATCGCCCTGCTGATCGGCGTGCCGGTCAGCTTCGGCATCGCCCTGTTCCTGACCGAACTGTGCCCCACCTGGCTGAAGCGGCCGCTGGGCATCGCGGTGGAACTGCTGGCCGGCATTCCGTCCATCATCTACGGCATGTGGGGCCTGTTCGTGTTCGCGCCCATCTTCGCCGACCACGTGCAGCCGCTGCTGATCGACACTCTGGGCGAAGTGCCGCTGCTGGGCGTGCTGTTCCAGGGCGCGCCGATGGGCATAGGCATTTTCACCGCCGGCCTGATCCTGGCCATCATGATCATCCCCTTCATCGCCTCGGTGATGCGCGACGTGTTCGAGGTGGTGCCGGTGATGCTGAAGGAGTCCGCCTACGGCCTGGGCTCCACCACCTGGGAGGTGGTGCGCCACGTGGTGCTGCCCTACACCAAGACCGGCGTGGTCGGCGGCATCATGCTCGGCCTGGGCCGCGCGCTGGGCGAGACCATGGCGGTGACCTTCGTCATCGGCAACTCCACCCGCTTCGCCGCCGGCCTGTTCGAGCCGGGCAATTCCATCGCCTCCTCGCTGGCCAATGAGTTCGCCGAGGCCAACGGCGAGCTGTATCTCTCCTCCCTGATTCAACTGGGCCTGATTCTGTTCTTCATCACCTTCGTGGTGCTGGCGTGTTCTAAACTGCTGTTGCTGCGCCTGAAGAAACAGGAAGGTCGTCCTTCCTGAGCATGAGAGACGCTAACCGCATGAGCCAAACTGTTATGAATTCCGCCCTGCGCCCGCCCCAGTCCGCCCTCGCCGCCAAAGCCGACAGCAGCGTCTACCGCCGCCGCCGGCTGGTGAACCGCGTCAATATGGGCGCCTCGATGTTCACCATGGCCTTCGGCCTGTTCTGGCTGTTCTGGATTCTGACCACCCTGTTGCAGCACGGCCTGTCCGGGCTCAACTGGGAGGTGTTCACCTCCAGCACCCCGCCGCCGGGCAGCAGCGGCGGCCTGGCCAACGCCATTTACGGCAGCCTGATGATGACCGGCTTCGGCACCTTGTTCGGCACGCCGATCGGCATCCTGGCCGGCATCTATCTGGCCGAGTTCGGCCAGCGCGGCTGGCTGGCGCCGGCCACCCGCTTCATCAACGACATCCTGCTGTCCGCGCCGTCCATCGTCATCGGCCTGTTCATCTACGAGGTCTACGTGGTGTCGGTCGGCCATTTCTCCGGCTGGGCCGGTTCCTTCGCGCTGGCCATCCTGGTGATCCCGGTGGTGGTGCGCACCACTGAAAACATGCTGCGCCTGGTGCCGGGCAGCCTGCGCGAAGCCGCGTCGGCGCTGGGCGCGCCGCAGTGGAAGGTCACCCTGCACGTCACCCTGCGCTCGGCCAAGGCCGGCGTGCTGACCGGCATCCTGCTGGCGGTGGCGCGCATTTCCGGCGAAACCGCGCCGCTGCTGTTCACCGCGCTGAACAATCAGTTCTTCAACAGCAATATGAACCAGCCGATGGCCAACCTGCCCATCGTGATCTTCCAGTTCGCGATGAGCCCGTACGAGGACTGGCACAAACTGGCCTGGGCCGGCTCCCTGTTGATCACCTTCAGCGTGCTGACGCTGAACATCGTTGCCCGCTGGATGGGCAGCCAGAAAAACCAATCGCATTAAGGCTTGCAGACCATGGCTGAAATCCACTCCAAGCTTCAGGTCAAGAATCTGAACTTCTTTTACGGCAATTTCCACGCGCTGAAGAACATCCAGCTGGAAATCGCCTCGCGCAAGGTCACCGCCTTCATCGGCCCGTCCGGCTGCGGCAAATCCACGCTGCTGCGCACCTTCAACCGCATGTACGAGCTCTACCCCGGCCTGCGCGCCGAAGGCGACATCCTGCTGGACGGCCACAACGTCCTGGGCCGCGACGTGGACGTCAATCTGCTGCGCGCCAAGGTGGGCATGGTGTTCCAGAAGCCCACGCCGTTCCCGATGTCGATCTACGACAACATCACCTTCGGCGTGAAGCTGTACGAAAAGCTGTCCAAGGGCGAGATGGAGGACAGGGTGGAATGGGCGTTGCGCAAGGCCGCGCTGTGGGACGAGGTCAAGGACAAGCTCAAGCAGTCCGGCAACTCGCTGTCCGGCGGCCAGCAGCAGCGGCTGTGCATCGCGCGCGCGGTGGCCTCCAAGCCGGAAGTGCTGCTGCTGGACGAACCCACCTCGGCGCTGGACCCGATCTCCACCGCCCACATCGAAGAGCTGATCCATGAGCTCAAAGAGGACTACACCATCGCCATCGTCACCCACAATATGCAGCAGGCGGCGCGGGTGTCGGACTACACCGCCTATATGTATCTGGGCGAACTGATCGAGTTCGGCGACACCGACTCCATCTTCACCACGCCGCAGAAGAAGGCCACCGAGGACTACATCACCGGCAAGTTCGGCTGATTCCGCCCCGCTTTGCAGACCGCCGTCATGACCGTTTCCGGCATGACGGCTTTTGGCGTTCGCGGGCGCGGAAAAGCGCATGACGGCGGCAAAAAACCGCCTAAATCGGCCGGTCTCCGCAAGCGGTCTGTCAAGGCGATTCCACGCGGTTTTCCGGCAAATGCGACACCATTTATTTTTTTTTTATAAGTACTTGACGGCATTGGCCTTGGACACAACAATCCCGCCTTTACGATACTGCGTGCACATTTCACCATGTTGGACCTGTTTTCCGGGCTAGAGACCCACGTCGCCATCACCCTGGTGCTTTCCCTGGGCTTCGTGCTCGCCTTTGAGTTCATCAACGGCTTTCATGACACCGCCAACGCGGTGGCTACCGTTATCTATACCCAGTCGATGAAACCGCGCCTCGCGGTGTTCTATTCCGGCATTTTCAACTTCCTCGGCGTGATCACCGGCGGCCTCGCCGTCGCCTACGCCATCGTGCACCTGCTGCCGGTGGACCTGCTGATCTCGATCAACACCACCCGCGGCATGGCCATGGTGTTCGCGCTGCTGACCGCCGCCATCGCCTGGAACCTGGGCACCTGGTACTTCGGTCTGCCCGCCTCCAGCAGCCACACGCTGATCGGCGCCATCTTGGGCGTGGGCGTGGCCAACAGCCTGATCCACGGCACCTCGCTGTCCCACGGCATCAACTGGAGCAAGGCCATCGACGTCGGCGCCTCGCTGCTGGCCTCGCCGCTGGTGGGCGCGCTGCTCGCCGCGCTGATCGTCGTCCTGCTGCGGCGCTACCGGCCCCACAGCAATGTGCACAAGACCCCTTATCAGCGCCAGCAGGTGGAAGGCCGCAAGCATCCGCCGTTCTGGACCCGCTTCATGCTGATCGTGTCTTCCATGGGCGTCAGCTTCGCCCACGGCTCCAACGACGGCCAGAAAGGCGTCGGCCTGATCATGCTGGTGCTGATCGGCATCGTGCCGGCCAAATTCGTGCTGGACCTGGACAGCACGCCTTACCAGCTGGACCGCACCCGCGACGCCGCCATTCACCTGCAGAAGTTCTACGAGCGTCATCAAGTCGAACTGAGCAAGATCATCGTGCCGTCCAAGGGCACCAGCCAGTACGAATGCCATCCGCTGGAAACCGGCGACACCGTCAAGCGTCTGCTGGCCACCATGGGCGACGGCGGCGACTACCACGCGCTGAGCTCGGAACAACGCTGGAACGTGCGCACCGAACTGCTGTGCCTGGACGACGCCGCCAAGAAGGCCTCCGCGCTGCCCAAGCTGTCCGCCGACGACAAGCAGATGCTGCAGAACCTGCGCAAGGATCTGACCACCACCACCGAATACGCGCCCACCTGGGTAATCGTCGCCGTGGCGCTGTCGCTGGGCATTGGCACCATGGTCGGCTGGCGCCGCGTGGTGAAGACCGTGGGCGAAGGCATAGGCAAGAAAGACATGACTTACGCCCAGGGCGTGTCGGCGCAGATGACCGCCGCCATCTCCATCGGCCTCGCCAGCCAGTTCGGCTTCCCGGTGTCCACCACCCAGGTGCTGTCCAGCGCCGTGGCCGGCACCATGGTGGCCGACAAGGCCGGCTTGCAGATGTCCACCATCCGCTCGATCGCGCTGGCCTGGCTGTTCACGCTGCCGGTGTCGATGTTGCTGGCGGGCGGCTTGTACTACATCGCCTCGCTCTGGTTGTAACAACAATCTGCCCAGCCTCTTCAAGGCTGCCGAAAAAGCCAAAGCCACCGCATCGCGGTGGCTTTTTCTTTTGGCATTTTCCGGCGGAAAATTTTCGATTGACCTGGGTCAAGCTTTAAGCCGGGATTGCTTGTGCCAATATTTTATAAATTGCTAATATTTGCTCGCTTCATCATGGTTTCTCCTTTGTTGTTTGCAGCAATCCCTTTGCGCCTCAGCCCCCCAGCCGAGGCGCTTTTTTTTGCCCTGTCCAAAAGTTCTCAAGCCTTGAGAAACTGCTCCCGCCCCGCCAGCCAACGATCCAGATGAGCGTCCACCGCCTGCGGGTGGCGCTCCAGCAGCAAGGGCGCCAGCTCGCGCGCCGCCTCCAGCAACTCCAGGTCTTCCTCCAGATTGGCGAAGCGCAGCATCGGCAGGCCGCTTTGGCGCGCGCCCAGCAATTCTCCAGGGCCGCGGATCAGCAAATCCTGGCGCGCGATCTCGAAACCATCAACATTCTCGTATATCACTTTCAAGCGCGCCTTGGCCAAGTCCGATAGCGGGTTGTCGAACATCAGCACGCAGACGCTTTTGGCGCTGCCGCGCCCCACCCGGCCGCGCAGCTGATGCAGCTGGGCCAGACCCATGCGTTCGGCGTGCTCGATCACCATCAGGCTGGCGTTGGGCACGTCCACGCCCACCTCGATCACCGTGGTGGCCACCAACACCTGCAATTCATTGCGGGCGAAGGCCGCCATCACCGCCGCCTTCTCGTCCGCCTTCATCCGGCCGTGCACCAGGCCCACGCCCAAATGCGGCAAATCGGCGGTCAGTTGCTGATGGGTGTCCACCGCGGTCTGCAATTGCAGGGTTTCCGATTCTTCGATCAACGGGCACACCCAGTAGGCCTGCCGTCCGTCGGCGCAGGTCTTGGCCACGTGGGCGACGATCTCCTCGCGGCGCGCGCTGTTGATCAGCTTGGTGACGATGGGCGTGCGCCCCGGCGGCAGTTCGTCTATCACCGACACGTCGAGGTCGGCGTAGAAACTCATCGCCAGCGTGCGCGGAATCGGCGTCGCCGACATCATCAGCTGATGCGGCTCGCCGCCCTTCTCCTTCAGCGCCAGCCGCTGGCCGACGCCGAAGCGGTGCTGCTCGTCGACGATGACCAGGCCCAGCCGTTCGAAGGCCACCTCGTCCTGGAACAGGGCGTGGGTGCCCACCGCCAGCCGCGTCTCGCCGCTGGCGATGGCGGCCATCGCCTCCTGCTTCTGCTTCTTGCGCAGGCTGCCGGTCAGCCAGCGTACCGGAACCCCCAAGGGCTCCAGCCAGGCGGACAGCTTGAGAAAGTGTTGTTCGGCCAGGATCTCGGTCGGCGCCATCAAGGCCACCTGGTAGCCGGACTCGATCGCGGTCAAGGCCGCCTGCGCCGCGACGATGGTCTTGCCGCTGCCGACGTCGCCTTGCAGCAGCCGGTGCATAGGGTGCGGCTGGGTCAGATCGGCGCGGACTTCCGCCAGCGCGCGCTGCTGCGCGCCGGTCAACTCGAACGGCAGGCGCTCGGCCAGCGCCCGGCTCAAGGCGCCGTCGCCGCGCAAGGGCGGCGCGTGGCCCAGCCGCCGCGCGCGATAAGCCAGCCGCATCGACAGCTGCTGCGCCAGCAATTCGTCGAACTTGAGCCGCTGCCAGGCCGGCAGGCCCGGATCGGCCAGCTGGCCGGCGCTGTAGTCCGGCGTGGGCAGGTGCAGCAGGCGGATCGCCTCGGCGAACGGCGTCAGCCGCAGCGGCGCCGCCAGTTCTTCCGGCAGCGTCTCGCCCAAGGGCTGGCTGTTCAGTTCGGCGTGGATCAGCTTGCGCAACGCCGGCTGGGTCAGGCCGTTGACCGTGGGATAGACCGGGGTCAGGCTGTCCGCCAGCGGCGCGCCGTCGCCCACTTCGCGGATTTTGGGGTGCACCATCTCGTCGCCGGCGAAGCCGCGGCGGATTTCGCCCAGCGCGCGCACGCGGTTGCCGGTGGTGAACTGCTTGACCTGGTTGGGGTAGAAATGAATGAAGCGCAGCACCAGGCTGCCGCTGGCGTCCTCAATGCGCGCCACCAGCTGGCGGCGCGGCCGGAACTGGATTTCATGGGCGATCACCTCGCCCTCCACCAGCACCGCCTGGCCGTACGGCGCGTCGGCAATGGCGTACAGATGGGTCTCGTCCTCATAGCGCAGCGGCAGATGCAGGACCAGGTCGAAACGGCGGCGTATGCCCAGCTTTTCCAGCTTCTTGGCCAGCGCCGGCGCCACGGCCGGCGGCTGATTGGCGGGGTCGATTAGGGAGCTCATCAGCAGCGATTGTACCCAATAAAGAAAAAGGCGGAAGCTGTTCGCGCTTCCGCCTTGCTCATTCTCGCCGCGTCGCGGCCGCGCAGCTTACTGGCGCTCCCACACCTGGGAGCGGAAGAAGGGGCCGATGTAGCCGCGCACGCGCAGCTTCTTGCCGTCTTCGACCAGCTTGGCGCCGGAGGTGTAGATCTTGCCGGACTTGGGATCCAGGATCTTGCCGTTGCCCCATTCTGCGCCGTCCTTCTTCAGGCCCCACAGGATCTGCATGCCGTTGACCGGCTTGCCTTTGCGCTCGCCTTCGCATTTGTCGCACACGGCTTCCGGATTGGCGAACAGCTTGATGATCTTGCCGTTCAGCTCGCCGCTGGCGCTTTCGGTGATCTGCACCAGGGCCTTGGCCTGCTTGGTTTCGTCGTCTATCGTTTTCCAGACGCCGGCGGCGCTGTCGGCCAGCGCCATGTGGCTGAACAGGCCCAACACGGACGCCAGGCAGGCGGCTTTGGCGAATTTGCTCATCTTGATTTCCTCGCGAGTCGGACCGCGAGGCCGCGCCGCGAACGGGCGGCCGCAGCGGCCTTGTAATTATCTGAACGCCGCCCCGGAACCGCCGGCGCGCCGAAAAGAAACGTTGGTTTGGAGCAGCGGCTCTAGGATGCCAACAGCCAATGCCGTCGTCAAGAATGGAAACGAAGGACGATGCAACTCACAGCGAGATCTCGCCGCGTCCTATCCGCAACACCCGCCCGCCCACCAGAATCTCGCCTGCGGCGTCCACTTGCAGATGCAACACATTGGGCCGCGCCAGCGCCGCGCCCTGCTCCACCCGCCACTGCAAGGGCCCCAGGCCGTTGAACGCGCACCAGCCGCCCAGATTGGCGCAGGCCGATCCGGTGCCGGGGTCTTCCAGCACCGCGCCCTGTTGCTCGAAAAACAGCCGCACGGTGGCGACGCCGCCGTCCTCGTGCCACAGATAGGCGACGCTGCGCCCCGGCCGCAAGGTGGCGTCGCGCAGCAGCAAGGCGTGCACCGGCCGGGCGCGCAACACCGCGCCGGCGCTGGCGGCGCGGATCAGCAGTTGCTCGCTGCCGGTATCCACCCAGACCGGCTCCAGCGCGATGTCTTCCTCGTCCAGCCCCAGCATCGCCGCCGCCTGGCCGCGGCTGAGACCGGCGGCGCGGGCGCTCGGCGGATTCGCCCGCAAGGTGTAAACGCCGTCGCTGTGGCTGATGGGAATCAGGCCGGCCTTGGTGCGCAGCTGGAAGCGGGCCTCCAGCTCGCCGCGCCAGTGCAGCACCGCCGCCGCGCCCAGGGTGGGATGGCCGGCGAAGGGCAATTCCTGGCCGGGGGTGAAGATGCGCAGCCGCGCCGCCGCCTCCCCGTCCGGAAACAGGAATACGGTTTCCGACAGATTCATCTGTCTGGCCAACAGCTGCATCACGCGCTCGTCCAGCCCGCTGGCGTCGGTGAACACCGCCAGCGGATTGCCGCCGAAGCGCTCCTCGGCGAACACATTGACCAATTCGAACGAATACCCGCTCATGCCCCCTCCTGGAATTGATGACACGCCGCCGCGGCCAGTTTCTCTTCGACGCCGGCCAGACGCTCGGCCAGGGACCTCCTGGCCGGCGTGGCGGCCAAGGACTGCCGCAAACGCCTCTGTTGAAGCTCCAGACCATGACAGCGGCGGCGCGCTTTGTCCAGTTCCCGCGCCTGCGCTTGCTCGGCGCGGCGACGCTGCGCCTGGCGCCGCCTGTCCTCAGCCGCCTCGTCGGCGGCCCGGCGCCGGCTGCGGGCCTGAGATTCGGCCACGCCGCGGCGCTGGCGCTCGTCCTGTTCCACCACATTCAGCGGCGGCGGCCGGAACGCTTCCGCCGCGCCGCCGTCGGCGCAGGCCCGGTCGCTGTAGACCAGCCCGCCTTCCGCGCTCCGGCATTTGTAAACCTGGGCCCAGGCCAGGCCCGGCAGCAATAGCAATAACGCGATCCGGGTTCTCATGCGGCCTCCGCGGCGAAGATGAACGACCCGGATAGTTAACATGAAAAAAGGCGGCCTGAGCCGCCTTGTGGTCTGACATTTGGAGCAGCAGGGCTGCTCAGAACCTAGTTTACGATCTCGCGAGCAAAGGCGAGACAAGGCGAAAACAAGCGAAAAAGCGGAATGTACAGGTGGTACATGAGCATTTTGAGGATGTTTTCAACGCCGTATCGCCGCAGCGCAGCAGATCGTAAACAGGTTCTTAGAGCACCAGAACCGCTTCCGCCTCCACCAGCACACCCTTGGGCAGGCTGGCCACGCCCACGGCGGCGCGCGCCGGGAAGGGCTGGCTGAAGTACTGGCCCATGATTTCGTTGAAGGTGGCGAAGTTGGACAGGTCGGTCAGATAGGCGTTGAGCTTGACGATCTGGTCCAGGCTGCCGCCGGCGGCTTCGCACACCGCCTTCATGTTCTTGAACACCTGGTGGGTTTCAGCGGCGAACCCGCCGTCCACCACGGCCATGGTGGCCGGGTCCAGCGGGATCTGGCCGGACAGGTAAACGGTGTTGCCGGCTTTCACGGCTTGCGAGTAGGCGCCGATGGCGGCCGGGGCCAGATCGGTGTGGATGATTTCCTTAGCCATTATTCATCTCCTTCTTTCAGGAACAGGGTTAATAAATCATTGAGGAAGCGCTGGCCCTTGAGCGTGGGCCGCAACATCGCGGCGTCGCGCGCTATCAGACCTTGCGCCTCGGCTTGCGTCAACGCGGATTGTATGCCGGACAGCGGCAGACCGGTGCGTTCCTGGAACAGGCGCAGTTCGAAGCCTTCGGTCAGCCGCAGCAGGTTCATCATGAATTCGAAGGGCAGTTCCTCGCGCGTCACCTTGCGGCTGCTTTGCAAGGGCGCGCCGTCGGCCACCGCCTTCAGATAGGCGGCCGGCTGCTTGTGGCGCATCTGGCGGACGATGCCGGCATGGCTGCTGATCTTGCCGTGGGCGCCGGCGCCGATGCCGATATAGTCGCCGAACTGCCAGTAATTGAGATTGTGCCGCGCGCGGCGGCCCGGCCGCGCGAAGGCCGAGGTCTCGTAGTGCTCGAAACCGGCGGCGGCGAGCCGGGCTTCGATCGCCTCCTGCATGTCGGCTGACACTTCGTCGTCCGGCAGATTGCGCGGCGTCTCCACGGCGAACAGGGTGTTGGGTTCTATCGTCAGATGATAGGCGGACAGATGGGTGATCCCGTAGGACAAGGCGGTGTCCAGATCGGCCAGCGCCTCGTCCAGGGTCTGCCCCGGCAGCGCGTACATCAGGTCCAGATTGACGTTGTCGAAGTGGCTGAGCGCGATGTCGATGGCGCGGCGCGCCTCTTCGCCGTCGTGAATGCGGCCCAGCGCCTGCAGATGCGCCGGCTTGAAGCTCTGGATGCCGATGGACAGGCGGTTGATGCCGGCCTCGCGGTAGCCGCGGAAGCGCTCGGCCTCGAAGGTGCCGGGGTTGGCCTCCATGGTGATTTCCGCGTCCGGCTGCAGCCGCATGCGCGCGCGCACGCCGGCCAGCAACGCGTCCATCGCCTGCGGCGAGAACAGGCTGGGCGTGCCGCCGCCCATGAAGATGCTGCTCAGCGGACGGCCCCAGATTTCGGGCAGGCTGAACTCCAAATCGCGCAGCAAGGCGTCGACATAGGCCATCTCGTCGAAGCCGCTCTTGGGCTCGTGCGAGTTGAAATCGCAATACGGGCATTTGCGCACGCACCACGGGAAGTGGATGTACAGCGACAGCGGCGGCAGCTCTTTCAAGCCGACTTGCCCGCCCCGCCCAAGCGCGGACAGCGAAATCTTGGTCACCTGCACGTCGCGGCTCCTTGTGGCTCCTGCCGCGCGCCGAACGGACGCAAGGGCTTCATGCCAGCGCGCGCAGCTTGGCCAGCAGCGCCAGCAGCGCCTGGCCGCGGTGGCTGACGCGGTTCTTCTCCGCCGCGTCCAGCTCGGCCACGCTACAGCCGTGCTGCGGCAGCCAGAAATGCGGGTCGTAGCCGAAGCCGCCGGCGCCGGCCGCCTCGTCGCGCACCTCGCCGAACCACATGCCGTCCGCCACCAGCGGCTGCGGATCGTCGGCGTGGCGCACCAAGACCAGCACGCAGTAATACCAGGCGCGGCGATTGGCCTCGCCCTGCAGCGCGGCCACCAGCTTGGCGTTGTTGGCGGCGTCGGACTTGGGTTCGCCGGCGTAGCGGGCCGAATACACGCCCGGCGCGCCGGACAGCGCTTCGACGCAGATGCCGGAATCGTCGGCCAACGCCGGCAGGCCGGTCATGCGGCTGGCGTGACGCGCTTTTTCCAGCGCGTTTTCCAGGAAGGTGTGGTGCGGCTCCGGGCATTCCGGCACCTGCAACTCCACCTGAGGAATCACTTGTATGCCCAGCGGCGCCAGCAGCGAGGAGAATTCCTTCAGCTTGCCGGCGTTGTTGCTGGCCATCACTAATTTATCGAACATGAGAACTCCATCGAATGCGACGCAGCCCCGACGACGCCGGGGCTGCGGACATAAGTATAAGAACTTATTCAAAGTCTCGCGAGCAAGAGCGAGACAAGGCGAAAACAGCTGAGAAAGCGGAATGTACAAGTAGGTACATGAGCATTTCGAAGCTGTACTCACCGTGCCACCTCTCACGACGCGCGGCAGACTTTGCTCAAATGCTAAGAGCCTGTTCAAAGTCTAGCGAGCTAGAGCGAGACAAGGCGAAAACGGCTGAGAAAGCGGAATGTACACGTGGTACATGAGCATTTCGAAGCCGTTTTCAACGCCGTATCGCCGACGCGCAGCAGATCGTAAACAGGTTCTCAGATCGGCAAGGCGGCCAGCGCCTCGCC
>NZ_LDUR01000010.1:0-173479 GCF_001043705.1 Chromobacterium sp. LK11 | reverse complement strand
GAGTCCCGTCCACTCCGCCAACAGCATTGCATAGCAGTACCCGGAAACGGTGCAACAGTTTCGGGCGGTTAGTCTCAGTTGGTAGAGCACTGCCTTCACACGGCAGGGGTCGCTGGTTCGAGTCCAGTACCGCCCACCAATTGCTGGAGTGGTAGTTCAGTTGGTTAGAATACCGGCCTGTCACGCCGGGGGTCGCGGGTTCGAGTCCCGTCCACTCCGCCAAGCATTGCAAAGAAGCAGCCTTTGGGCTGCTTTTTTGCATTTTGCGTCGCATATTTCATGCAAACATTCGCTTATCGCCCAATTTAGGACAAACAACTACCATTCTATTGCTTATCAGCTTGCAATGCGCCTAGGCTGCGGTGATACTTTTGGTTGACTTTCTGTATTTCATATAAAGAGATTCAACTATGCGCAATTTAATCCTGGCGGCTGGCTGCTTAGCCAGCGCGTTGGCCTGGGCAGGCGACCCCGCCGACAAGGCCATCTGGGAATATACGGTCAAGAACGGCGACAATCTGTGGTCGCTGGCGGCCGAGCATCTGTCGTCTCCCGGTTATGTGCCGAAGCTGCAAGCCAGAAATCGCATCGCCAACCCTTACCGGCTGATCCCCGGCAGCATCGTGCGGGTGCCCTACCCCTGGATCAAGCAAGCCCAATCCGACGCCACGCTGGAGGAAATGGCCGGCGAATCCGCCGCCGCCGACGGCAAGGGCAAGCCGCTGGAGCTGGCCGTGGGCAAGAAATACCCCAAAGGCACCCGCTTCACCACCGGCAACGACGCCATGATCAAATTGCGCTTCGTCGACGGCTCTTCGCTGGTGATCAACGCCAACACCGATCTGAGCCTGCAAACCCAGGTCTACTATCCCAGCACCGGGGCGATCCAGTCCCAGATCAAGCTGAACAACGGCAGCACCGGCAATTCGGTGATACCCAACATCCTGATGCCCAGCCGCTATGAAATCCGCACCCCGTCGGCGGTCACCACCGTGCGCGGCACCGAATTCCGCGTCAACGCCGCCGGCGGCGAAGACACCTTGGCGGAAGTGCTCAAAGGCAGCGTGGAAGTCAAAGGACGCCGCAGCAAGGTGGACGTGCCCGCCGGCTTCGGCACCCTGTCCAGCCGCAAAGGCGGGCCCAGCAAGCCGGAGGAACTGCCGCCGCCGCCCGACCTGTCCACCGTGGCGGACAACAGCCAATTCAATCCGCCGCCGCTGGAATGGCAGCGCGACGAGCGCGCCGCCTCCTACCGCGTCACCCTGAGCGGCAAGAAACGGCTGGCCGAACGCCAGTTGCAGACGCCGCGCTATTATCCGCGCCTGCCGGGCAACGGCGAATACGTGCTGAAAGTCCGCGCCAAGAACCGCTCCGGCCTGGAAGGCTACGACAGCACCCGCAGCTTCAAGCTGCAAGCCTACCCGCTGCCGCCGCTGTTGTTCACTCAAGCGGACGGCGTCCAACTGCGGGGCAAATCCCTTCCCCTGCGGGTAAACGCCAGCCCGGAACGGCCGCTGCGGCTGCAGATTTCGCGCCAGGCGGACTTCGCCCAGCCGCTGCTGGAACAGACTTTGACCGATGCCGAGTTCAAAGCCGACTTGCCGGAATCCGGCACCTGGTACTGGCGGCTGGCGCGGCTGGACGCCCAAGGGCGGCCCGGTCCCTTCTCCGCCGCGCAAAAGGTGGAGTCCAAAGGCTGGCTCAGCCGACTGGACCAAAGCGCCCCGGTGCTGGCCGCCCGTCCCTACCCCGTCGAGCGCGCGCGCTACACGCTGACGCTGAGCGCGGCCCAGGCCGCCAACGTCCCGCCGTTCTCGCTGAGCAGCGACCGGCCGCAATGGGAGCTGAAAGCGCTGGAAGCCTTGCCTGCCGGGCAATACAAAGCAACGGTCAAGATCGAGGGAGAACACGGCTACCAGGCGACGGAAGAGCAAGAAATGCTCACTCTTCCCGGAAAACTTCCCTAGAATGGCAACATGCTAACTCACTATCGCGACAAGATTTTGCGCTTGTTGCCCTTCTTGCTGGCCCTGCTGGCGGCTCTGCTGACCCTCTCCGGCCTGTTGCTGCGGCTGGATTTCTGGCTGTACGACGGGCTGATCCGGCTCAAGTCCAACCGTGACCAGGCCAGCAATATCGTCGTGGTCTCCGTGGACGAGCGCAGCCTGTCGGAACTGGGCCGCTGGCCCTGGCCGCGCGAATACCACGCCCAGCTGGTGGACAAGCTGTCGCAGGCCAAGGCGGTGGGCCTGGACATCGTGCTGGCCGAACCCTCGCACAACACCCCGGAGTCGGACCAGGCGCTGGCCGACGCCATCCGCCGCAACGGCAAAGTCATCAGCCCGGTGTTTCCCGAAATGCAGGGCAATCGCCTGACCGAAACCCGCCCCTTGCCCGGCATCGCCGCCGCCAGCGCCGGCCTGGGCCATACCGACTACGAACTGGACAGCGACGGCGTGATACGCCGCGTCTATCTGAAAGCGGGTCTGGGCTCCCCTCACCACCCGAATTTCGCGCAGGCGGTGCTGGACCTGGCCAACGGCCAGCGCCAATCCGAACAGCAAAAAATGGACATGCCCCACGGCAACCCGGACAGCTGGCTGCGCGAAGACCCGGTGATGGTGCCCTATCTGGCCGGCTCCCCGCCGTTCCAGCAAGTGTCCTATATCGACGCGCTCAATCAGCTGCCCCCGTCCTTCTTCGCCGGCAAGATCGTGCTGGTGGGCGCCACCGCCACCGGCCTGGGCGACATTCACTCCACGCCGCTGTCGGCCAACAACCGCGGCATGCCGGGCGTGGAAATCAACGCCTTCCTGCTGTACGGGCTGCAGCAGGACAACACGCCGGTGCCGCTGCCGTTGGGGTGGAAGGCCGTCATCAACGCGCTGGCCATCCTGCTGCTGGACTTGCTGCTCAGCCGCTACAAGCACCGCCAGGGCATCCTGCCGGCCTATCTCCTGGCCTCCTGTGGCGTGCTGGTGCTCAGCGTGCTGCTGCTGACGCTGGCCTCGGTGTTCTGGAGCGGCGTCACCACCGCCATCCTGCTGTGGCTGGCCGGCAGCGTGCGCTTCGTGTCGCGACAGTCCAAGCTGCTGCTGCAGGCCAACACCGACGGGCTGACCGGGCTTTACAACCGCCGGCACTTCGACGAGATCCTGGCGCCGACGCTGGACAAGCACCGCGCCGCCGGCAAGGCGCTGGCGCTGTTGATCCTGGACGTGGACAACTTCAAGGGTTACAACGACCACTACGGCCATTACGCCGGGGACCTGATTCTGCAAAGGCTGGCGCAAGAATTGAACGCCTATTTCAGCGCCCGCCGCCACATCGTGGCGCGCTTGGGCGGCGAGGAGTTCGGCATTGTGCTGGAAGAATGCGGGCTGGATCAGGCGGTGGCGGCGGCGGAAGGCTTCCGCGCCCGGCTGGAGGAATTGGAGCTGCCGCACGTGAAGAGTCCCTTGCGCAAAGTCACCTGCAGCATAGGCGTCGCCGCCCGGGTGCCGGAAGCGGACGACAACGGCCGCACCTTCTACGAAGACGCCGACAGCGCGCTCTACATCGCCAAACGCTCCGGCCGCAACGCGGTCAGCCCCGCCCCCGCCGCGCTGACCCCGCAGCACCAGCGCTGACCCCGCTCCGAAACGCCGCGTCGCCGACGCGCCGCGGACGCTGAACCAGCGTTTAGAATGCGTAGCGGCCGGACAAATACAACATCCTCCCCCATAAATCGGTGGCCGGGCCGGAGTAAGCGGCCGCCCCGCCGCTGAAGCCGGCGCCGGTGGCGTAGCTGGGCATCCGGTTGCCCAGATTGCGGATGCCGCCGCTGACGCTGAGGTTTTTGATCGGCTTCAAACCGAAATTGAGATCCAGCGCGGTATAGGACGCCACCCTCTCCTTCACGTTGCCGGCATTGTCGTACAGCTGCGAATACAGGTTTTTGTAGGAGGCGTAGCTGCGCGCCGTCAGCCCCACGGAATAGTCGCCGCGGATATAGCTCACTTCGAGAACGTTTTTCCAGCGCGGTTGCGCGCCGTAGTCGGCGTATTCCAGCAGCGGGTCGGTTTCGGTCTGCGACTCCTGATAGCTGAAGATCCGGTTTTGCGCATTGCGGAACTTCAGCTTGCCGTAAGCGCCCAGCGACCAATCGTATTGCAGGTCGATGTCCACGCCGGTGGTCCGGGTCTTGCCGATATTCATATAGGGCGCGGAGATGTAGTCGATGTCTCCCCTGACCCCGGGCAGATCCGCGGGTTTGCGCACCACGAAGCCGGGAAAGCGGTCCGGATTGTCCAGCACGTATTGCGGATCCAGCGACTGCACGGTGTTGGACACCTCGATCCGATACCAATCCACGGTGGCCGACAAAGCAGGGCTTGGCTGCAACACCAGGCCCAGCGCGTAGTTCCGGGAATCTTCCGGCTTCAGCCCGGCGTTGCCGCCGCTGCGCAGCTGATTGCTGGCCAAGCCGCAGCGCTCGCGGGCGATGCCGCGGTCGGCGCACTGCGCGTAGTCGTACACCGAGGCGTAAGCCTGGCGCGACGCGTACAGCTGCGGCAGCGTCGGCGCCTTGAAACCGGTGGTGACCGAGCCGCGCAGCATCGCCGGCTCCCAGGGACGGAAGGAAAAAGCCAGCTTGGGGTTGATCGTGTCGCCGAAGTCATTGTAGTGGTCGGCGCGCAAAGCCAGCTGGACCTCCAGATTCTTCAGCACCGGCAGATTGACCTCGCCGAAGGCGGACAGCACCGAGCGGCTGGCCTGCAGGCTTTGCTGCACGGCGAAGTTCATGATCTTGCCGGCTTGCAGCTGCGGGTCCGGCTGCGAGTCAATCGACTCGTGCGACCACTGCAGGCCGGCGGCGAAGCCGGCCGCGCCGGCCGGCAGCTGGAACCACTCGTCCGTGCTGGCCTTGAACTCGAACGCCGACAGGCGCGACGACGAGGAGTTGGCGATGGTGGTCAGATACGGCCGCAACGCTGCGGCGCTATTGTTCTGCGAAAACGGGTCGTACAAGGGCTGACCGGCGGCGCCGTTCCGCAGCATGGAAAGAAAGGCCTCGCTGAGCACCACATTGTTCTGCCTCGCCTCCGCCTTGTTGAGTCCCAGATTCAGCGAGCCCTCCACGTCCCAGCCTTGCAACACGGTGCGCGCGCCCGCCACCGCGCGATAGGTGTCGCTGGTGACCTCGTTGAGCCGTCGGCCGTTCTCGGACAGATTGCGGGTGATCTGCAGATTGTCGGTGGGCTTGAAATCCGGGTAGACCGAGGCCAGGCCGCCGTCCCGCGGATACACCGCCCAGCCCGGGCCGACTATGGTCTGGATGAAGGAATAGCCGCCGTCCAGCGGCGTCTGGCTGCGGTTCACGCCCAGTTCGGCGAAGAACTCGGCGTCGCCGCCCAGACGCTTGGTGTAGTTGGCCATCAGACCGTAGCGGCTGGTGCGCGGCGACAGCTGCGTGCCCAGCTCGTCGACATCGGACACGCACAACTTCGCGCCGCTGGGCCGCGTGGTCAGCCGCCACGGCGGGCAGCCCGGCAAGGGCTTGGCTAGCGCGTTGCTTCGGTCGGCATTGGGCGTGCGGTCGTTCCAATAGCCCCATTGCGCGCCGCTGCGCAGGTCCGGCCCGCCCTGAAACCGGTAGTCGTTGCTGCGGGTGGCGTCGTGCTTGCGGCTGAACACCGGCTCGCGGTGGTAGACGTCGAAGGACAGCAACAGGTTCTGGCCGTCCCGCTCCAGGTCGCCGAAGCCTCCGCTCAGGCTCAGCGCCTGCTCGACGCCGTCGCCGTCCAGATTGCCGCCGCCGCGCAGCGTCGCCTCCGCGCCCCGGTAATTGCGCCGGGTCTTGAAGTTGATCACGCCGGCCACCGCGTCGGAACCGTATATGGCCGAAGCGCCGTCGCGCAGAATCTCCACCGATTCGATAGCCGACAAGGGCAAGGTGTTCAGATCGACGAAGGCGTCGGTGCCGCTGATGAACATCGCGTAATTGGGCAGCCGCCGGCCGTTCAACAACACCAGCACGTATTTGGAGCTCATGCCGCGCAGGCCGGCGGTGGCCGCGCCGGCGGCGAAGCTGCTGGAGTTGGTGCCGGCCAGCAAGCTGCCCACCGACGGCAGCCGATCCAGCAGCTGGATCACCGTGGACGCTCCGGTCTTGTCGATCTCTTCCTTCTTGATCACCTCCACCGCCAAGGCCTTTTCCTTGCCGATGCGCTTGATATTGGAGCCGGTCACCGTCACCCGCTCCAGCGCGACGGTCTCCTCCGCCCAGGCGTCCGCGCCCAGCGCCATGCTCGCCGCCGCGGCGCAAGCCAGATAGCTGCGTTTCATCTCCTCACCCCCTTGTAGTTGGCGCGCCGTCGCCCAAAGCGGCGGCAACGCGCGCCCTTAAGCTGCCCCAGCGGGCGCGGCAAAGAGATCGGGAGCGGCCGCGCGCAGCCGCCCCCGGAGGGATTCATCGCAATATCATTAAAAATCAATAGCTTAATAAATAAATTATTGTTGCGGCAAAATGACAGGCCCGCCGCGCCGTCCCCGCCGTTGCGGACGCCCTCATTATTTTTTACATATTAAGCATGCAATAAGATCATGCGCCCATGAAAAAGGCCGCCCAAGGCGGCCTTGCATGGCTCGAGCTTGGGACTCAGGCCGATTTGCGCGCCAGCAGCCAGCCGGCGAAGCCGATCACGCCGACGAAGAACACCGCCACCCAGAACGGCATCGCCATGCCCAGGAAGGTCCAGTCCACGGTCGCGCATTCGCCGCTGCCCTTCAGCACCTTGGAAATCACCTCCATCAACGGCGAGGACTCCATCAGGAACTCCAGGCCCGGGCCGCAGGCCGGCACCTGGTCCGCCGGCAACTGCTGCAGCCACAGCTGGCGCAGCGACACCGACAAGCCGGCCAAGGCGGCCAGAATCGTCAAACCGCCCCAGACCCTGACGCCGCAGCGGCCGGGGTTGGCCAAGGCCGCCAGCAAGGCGATGATGCCGGCGGCGATCACGCCTATGCGCTGGAAAATGCACAGCGGGCACGGCTCCAGGCCCAGCTGGTACTGCGCGAACAGTGCGAAGCCCATCGCGCCGGCGCAGGCGGCGGCGATCAGCAGAAAACCTTGTCGGTTGCTCAAGCCCATATCTTCCTCAATGTTTGGCGGTAAAACGTCATGGCGCATGATTGTGCCATACAACATGGAGGATTCAGAACCGCGCCGCGGCTTAAAGTTCCAGGAAACGGCGGATCGCCTCTTTCTGCTGCAGGGCGTCCTTGTAGCCCAGCGTGATCAGCTCGCGGGTATAGCCCGGCTCGAACAGCAGATAGGTGGCCAAGGCAGTGCCGCGGTGGCGGGTGGCGCCGGTGCCCTTCATCAGGAAGCGCAGCAAGGGCGGAAACAACCGGGTATGCCTGTAGGCGATGCCCTCCAGCGATTTGCTGGGGTTGAGCATGAAGATGTCCACCTTGCGCAACTGGGTCTGGCGCGCCAGCTCCTCGTGGCTTTGCAGCAGCGACACAGTGTGGTTGACCCGGGTCAGCCGCTCCATGTCCACCGACATGCTGTCGATGAACACGCTGTTGAGCAGATGGCCGAAAATCTGCGCCGGCGACGGGTAGAAGCCGCTGTGGCGGCGCTCTATGGTGTCCGGCCGCTTGCTGGCCAGGCCGACGACGAACAGCTTTTCCGCGCCCAGATGCAGCGCCGGCGACAAGGGGGACAACTGGCGCACCGCGCCGTCGCAGTAGAACTTCTCGCCTATGCACACCGAGGGGAAAATCAGGGGAATGGCCGAGGTGGCCATCATGTGATCGATATTGATGCGCTCGCGCATGCCCAGCCGCTGATAGCGCTCCCACTCCTCCAGGCTGTCCGCGCCCTGGAAAAAAGTGACCGACATCCCGGTGGTGTAGCAGGAGGCGGTCAACGCCAGCGCCTTGAGCGCGCCGTGGCGAACGGAATGGTCTATGCCCTCGAACACCATCACCTTGGTCAGCAGCTCGCGCAGCGGGGCGTTGTCGAGAAAGCTCTTGGGATTGCGCCACAGCCGGCCGCCGGACAGGATGGACAGGCCGAAGTGCAAAAAGGTCTTCAGGAAGTAGCCGGAACTGGCGTCGTAGACATCCTGGATGTGCAGTTGCTTCCACATCTGCGCCAGCGTGGACACCGCCAGATGGAAATTGCCGGCGCCGGAGGCCAGCGCCACCGCGTTGATCGCCCCGGCGGACGTGCCGCAGATGATGGGAAAGGGATTGACGCGCGCGTCCGGCAACAGCCGGGAAATCCCCAGCAGCACCCCCACCTGGTAAGCCGCGCGCGCGCCGCCGCCCGACAATACCAATCCGATCTCGGATTGCCTCCCCATCCCGCACCTCGCGTGGCTATGTTGGCGGCCCGGCTTGCCGGACACCGCGCGGCTTCTTGTTCTATTTAGGCATAGTCAAACGCCGCGGCCAGCGCCAACTTCGCGCGGAGGAAATCCGCTGGACACGCCGGAAGCGCCGCCGCAGGCAGCGCAGCTACAACGCGGGCTCAGGGCTCTTGCAGCCGCCCTTAATAGCCGGCCGCCGTCTGCATCGCCCACAGATGCGCGCCCACCAGCGCGCGCCACGGCGCGAAGCCCTGCAGCCACTGCTCAGTCTCGCGCGGCGACACCGCCTCGGCCCGGCCCAGCAGGCCTTGCAGGCCGCGCCGCACCGCCACGTCGCCGTGCAGCGAACCGTCCAGCCAGCCATAGCCGCGCAGCAGCGCGTAGCTGACCGTCCACGGTCCGATGCCGGGCAAGGCCAGCAAGCGCGCGGCGATGTCTTCCGGCGCGCCGCCGTCCAGCCAGCCCTGCAGCGGCAGGTCGCCGTCGGCCGTCCTCCGGCTCAGCTCCAGCAAGGTCCGGGTCTTGGCGCGGGAGAAGCCGGCCTGGCCCAGTTGGTCCGCCTCCAGCTCCGCCAATTGCTCCGGCGACGGATGGCACAGCAGACCGCCGCTGTGGCGCTTGCCGACCAACTGCATCAGCCGACGCCGCAGCGAGATGGCGGCGTGGACGCTGATCTGCTGACCGGTGACGGCCCAAACCAGCGCCTCGAACGGGGTGGTGGTCTGCGGCACGCGCAAGCCGGGGCGCGCGGCGATCAGGCCGGCCAGCTGCGGATGGCCGCGATGCGCGCGCTCGAAATCCGCCACCGGCTGCGCCAAGCCCAGCATGCGGCGCGCCATGACGGTCAGCGCGGCCTCGTCGCCGGCCCGCGGCGGCGCGTCCGCGTCCAAGCCCACCCGCGCCGCGTCCGCGGAAAAATCCATGCTCAGGCAGGCCGGCGCGCCGCGCCACAGCAAGCCCTTGCGCAGGCTCAGCTCCGTCACCCGCTCGGACAGCTCCTGAGCGTCGCGGCGGTGGAAGGCCATGAAGTCGGCGCGGCGGAAATCCGCGGGCAGGGAAAGGGATATGGACAGCGAAACGGAATCGGCCGGTTCAGCCATGGATCAGCGCGCCTTGCGAAAAGTCAGATTGATGCGGCGCCGCCCCAGCAAAGGGTGTTCGCCCTCCGCCACCGGCAGCACCCCGTGGAACCGCATGCGGTCCGGCCCGCCCCACACCAGCACGTCGCCATGGCGCAGCTCGACGCGGCCGGGACGTTCGGCGCGGCTAAAGCCGCCGAACAGGAAGATCGCCGGCAGGCCCAGCGACACCGACACGATGGGCGCGCCGAAATCGCGTTCGTCCTTGTCCTGATGCAAGGACATCTTGGCGCCCGGCGCGTAGCAATTGATCAGGCAGGCGTCCGGCGCGAAGCCGGCAAAGCCGGCCTCGGCGGCGGCCTCCTCGGCCAGGGCCCGAAACAAGGCCGGCATCGCCGGCCAGGGCCGGCCGCTGCCCGGATCGCGCTCGGCGTAGCGGTAGCCGCGCGCGTCGGACACCCAGCCGTAAGCGCCGCAGCTGGAAGTGGCCACCGACATCGCCCGCCCTCCCGGCGTCTGCATGCCGCGCGGCGGCGCCTGTCGCAAAACCGCCTCCACTTCCGCCAGCAAGGCGGCGTCGATGTCGCTGGCGCGGCGGTGCAATAAGGCGGCGCCGGGCGACAGGCGCTCCAGCCAGCCGCCTTCTTCCGGCGCGAACAGATCCGCCATCGCCGGCCTCAGGCCTCAGGCCTCTCCGGCCACCATCATGCTGCGCAACAGCACCGAGCCCATCTGCCGGCCGCCGCGCTCCAGCACGTCGTTGCCCACCGCGTCTATCTGCATGAACATCTCGCGCAGATTGCCGGCGATGGTGATTTCCTCCACCGGGTGCACGATCACCCCGCGCTCCACCCAGAAGCCGGCCGCGCCGCGCGAATAATCGCCGGTCACGGTGTTGACGCCCTGACCCAGCAGCTCGGTCACCAGCAGGCCGGTGCCCATGGCCTGCAGCAATTCATCCAGGCTTTCGCCGGTGGAATGCACAACCAGATTATGCGCGCCGCCGGCGTTGCCGGTGGTCTGCATGCCCAACTTGCGCGCCGAATAGCTGCCCAGCATATAACCCTGCAGCACGCCCTTGTCCACCAGCCGGCGCGCCACCGTGGCCACGCCCTCGTTGTCGAAGGCGCCGCTGGCCATGCCGCGCAGCAGGAAGGGGTCTTCGTCCACGGTGACGTTGGCCGACATCACCGGCTTGCCCAGCGAATCCAGCAGGAAGGACGATTTGCGGTACAGGCTGCCGCCGCTGATGGCGGCCACCAGATGGCTGAGCAGCGAGGCGGCGATCGGCGCCTCGAACACCACCGGATACTGACCGGTCTTCACCTTGCGCGCGCCCAGCCGCCGCGCCGCGCGCTGGCCGGCCTTGGCGCCGATGGCTTGCGGCGCGTCCAGATCCTCGCGCCGCCGCGCCGACGAATACCAGTAATCGCGCTGCATCGCGCCACCGTCCTCGGCCACCACCGCCGCGGAGATGCTGTGGCGGCTGCTGGCGTAGCCGCCGATGAAGCCGTGGCTGTTGGCGTAGGCGAAATGGCTGGACTGAGACGAGGCGGTGCCGCCTTCGGAATTGCGGATGCGCGGATCGGCCGCCAAGGCCGCGGCCTCGCAGGACTTGGCCAGCTCGATGGCCTCCTCCACCGGCAGCGCCCACGGATGGTACAAGCTGAGATCGGGAAACTCGGTGGCCATCAGCTGGGAATCGGCCAGGCCGGCGCACGGGTCCTCGGCGGTGTAGCGCGCGATGTCCCGCGCGGCGCGCACGGTGTCGGCCAGGGCCTCGTCGGAAAAGTCCGAGGTGCTGGCGTGGCCTTTCTTCTGCCCCAGGTAGACCGTCACGCCCACGCCCTTGTCCTGGTTGTACTCGATGGTTTCCACCTCGGACAGGCGCACGCTCACGGTCTGGCCCAGGCCCTCGGAAACGTCGGCCTCGGCGGCGCTGGCGCCCTCGGCCTTGGCCAGTTCGATCACGCGGGAGGCGATGTCCTCCAGCGCGGCCTGGCTGAAACTGAATGTTTTGTCTGCCATAGTGTCTTTCGCAATGGTCGAAACGGCCGGAGGCCTTTTCCGGTATCATACCAGCCTTGAGAAAACCGATTGAGAATTGCCAACGATGACCCAATACCAGAACGACAGCCCGGACGACGGCTACGTCAGCAAATCCCAGCGCAAGCGCGACATGGATGCGCTGCAGGACCTGGGCCGCGAACTGGTGGAGCTGTCCAAGGACACGCTGAAGAAAATGCAGCTGCCTGAAGACCTGCTCACCGCTATTCTGGACTATAAACGCTTTACCGCGCACGGCGCGCTGCGCCGCCAGCTGCAATACATCGGCAAGCTGATGCGCGACGTGGACCCGGAACCGATCCAGCAGTACCTGCAAATTCTCAAGGGCGAATCGTCCGAGCACATCGCCTGGCAGCACCTGCTGGAGCGCTGGCGCGAACGGCTGATGGAAGACGACAAGATGCTGGCCAGCTTCGTCACCGACTTCCCGGCCGCCGATCCGCAGCAGCTGCGCACGCTGATCCGCAACGCGCGCAAGGAAAAGCAGGACAACAAGCCGCCCAAGTCCTTCCGCCTGCTCTACCAGGCCGTCAAGGACGTGATTCCGGAACCGGGCAAGCCGCGCCTGCATCAGCAGGACCAAGAGGACGACGAGTGATGTTGAAGGTAGGCCTGGTCTCGATCTCCGACCGCGCCAGCAGCGGCGTGTACGAAGACAAGGGCATTCCCGCGCTGCAAGACTGGCTGGCCGCCGCGCTGGCCAGCCCCTTCGCCGTCGTCGCCCGCCTGATCCCGGACGAACAGCCGCAGATAGAAGCCGCGCTCAAGGCGCTGGTGGACGAGGAAGGCTGCCAGCTGGTGCTGACCACCGGCGGCACCGGCCCGGCGGCGCGCGACGTGACGCCGGAAGCCACGCTGGCGGTGGCGGACCGCGAAATGCCCGGCTTCGGCGAGCAGATGCGCCAGATCAGCCTGCGCTTCGTGCCCACCGCCATCCTGTCGCGCCAGGTGGGCGCGATCCGCAAGCAGGCGCTGATCCTCAACCTGCCCGGCCAGCCCAAGGCGATCAAGGAAACGCTGGAAGGCCTGCGCGGCGCCGACGGCCAGGTGGAGGTGCCCGGCATCTTCGCCGCCGTGCCCTACTGCATCGACCTGCTGGACGGCCCCTACATCGAAACCCGCGAGACGGTGGTCAAGGCCTTCCGCCCCAAATCGGCGCAGAAAAAGCCGGACTGAGCCATGGCTTACCAGTCCCCCTCCTGGCTGCGCGGCGGCCACGCCCAAACCATCTGGCCGGCGCTGGCGATCAAGACCCGCCGCCCGGACTACCGCCGCGAGCTGTGGGACACCCCGGACGGCGCCCGCATCGCGCTGGACTTCGTGCCCGGACGGCCGGACGCGCCGCTGGTGGTGCTGTTTCACGGCCTGGAGGGCAGCAGCGACAGCCACTACGCGCGCGCGCTGATGCAGGCAGTGCAGCGGCGCGGCTGGAACGGCGTGGTGCCGCACTTCCGCGGCTGCGGCGGCGTGGACAATCCCTTGCCGCGCGCCTACCACGCCGGCGACGGCGCCGAGGTGCGCTGGATTCTGAGCCGGCTGGCGCAACGCTTCCCGGTCTTGGCCGCCGCCGCGGTGTCGCTGGGCGGCAGCATGCTGCTCAACTACCTGGCGGACGAAGGCGCGCAGGCGCTGCCGCGCGCGGCGGCTGCGGTGTCCGCGCCGCTGGACCTGGTGGCGGCCAGCACCCGGCTGGACCGCGGCCTGGGCAAGCTGCTGTACACCCGCATGTTCATGGGCACGCTCAAGCCCAAGGCGCTGGAATCGCTGCAGCGCCATCCCGGCCTGTTCGACGGCGGCAAGCTCAGCCGCGCGCGCACCTTCATCGAATTCGACGACCTGGTCACCGCGCCCATCCACGGCTTCGGCACCGCGCTCAACTACTGGCGGACCGCCAGCGCCAAACCGCGGCTGGGTCAGATCGCCCGCCCCACCCTGGTGCTGAACGCGCGCAACGACCCCTTCCTGCCGGAACAGGCGCTGCCGCGCCAGGCCGACGTGGCCGCCAGCGTCACGCTGGAATTCCCCCGTCACGGCGGCCACGTCGGCTTCGCCTCCGGCGCCTTCCCCGGCACGCTGGAATGGCTGCCGTCCCGCCTGCTGGAATTCTTCGAGCCGCATCTGGATTGACTGCGCGGCGCTTTCTGCGCATCTTGACGGCATCTCCCCAATCTCGCGAAAGCGCCGCATGAGCCCAGACGCCGTCCAAACCTCCGTTCTGCGCAAAACCTATCTGCGCATCCTCCTCCCGCTGTTCATCGCCTCGGTGCTGGCCTTTCTGGACCGGGTCAACGTCAGCTACGCGGCCTTGACCATGAACGCCGACCTCGGCTTCGACGCCAAGGTCTACGGCCTGGCCGCCGGCATCTTCTTCGCCGGCTACGTCTTGTTCGAAGTGCCCGGCGCCATCCTGGCCGAGCGCTGGAGCCCCAGCCGCTGGATCGCGCGCATCCTGTTCTCCTGGGGCGCGGTCAGCATGCTGCTGGGCCTGGTGCAGAACGAATGGCAGTTCTATTTCCTGCGCTTCATGCTGGGCGTGTGCGAAGCCAGCTTCTACCCGGTGATCTACGCCTCGGTGATCCCGCGCTGGTTCGTCGCCGAAAACCGCGCCCGCGCCATCTCCATCACCCTGAGCTCGCTGCTGGTCTCCGCCATCGTCGGCGCGCCGCTGGCCGGCTGGATGGTGGGTCTGCAGCCCTTCGGCCTCAAGGGCTGGCAAAGCCTGTTCCTGCTGGAGGGCGGCGTCACCGTGCTCTACGGCTTCGCGATCCTGCTGTGGCTGCGGGACGACCCGGCCAAGGCCGGCTGGCTGAGCGCGGAGGAAAAGCGCTATCTGATCGACGCGTTGCGGGCGGAAAAGGCCGCCACCCGCCAACAACAGCCGGCCACGCTGCGCCAGGCGCTGGCGCAGCCGGCGGTGCTGCGGCTGTGCCTGATCTATTTTCTGTGGATCACCGGCTTCTGGGGCTTCAGCTTCTGGATGCCCACGGTGATCAAGAACGCCTCCGGTTGGTCGCCGCTGGCCATAGGCCTGGCTTCCGCCGTGCCCATGCTGGCGGCGCTGGCCGCCATGCTGTGGCTGGGCCACTCCTCCTCGCGCCGCGCCGAGAAACGCTGGCACGTGGCGCTGCCGCTGCTGCTCGCCGCCGCCGGCTTCCTGATCGGCGCGCTGAGCGACAATGTCGCCGTGGCCCTGCTCTCCGTCACCGTCGTCGTCATCGGGGTCTACAGCCCGATGGGCGTGTGGTGGTCCATCCCCACCACCTTCCTCACCGGCACGCTGGCGGCCGGCGCCATCGGCCTGATCAATTCCGTCGGCAATGTCGGCGGCTTCATCGGCCCCTACGCGCTGGGCCTGATCGAGGCGGCCACCGGCAGCCACACCCTGGCCTACTTCTGGCTCAGCGGCTCCCTGCTGCTCAGCGCGCTGCTAGTGCTGGGCTTGAAGCCGCAAGCGCAAACAGCGGACAATTCAAGCCAAGCCGCCGCTTCCGGCGGTCGATAGGACGCCCGACCCATGCTGAAACGAATCTTCGCCCCCGCCCTCTGCGCGCTGCTGCTCGCCGGCTGCGCCACTATGGCCGATCGCCTGCGCGGCTCGCTGGAGCCGCCGGCCGAGCGCGGCTACGCCATCGTGTCGCTGACCGGCAAATCCGCCAATCCGGACAGCGCGACGCTGGGCCTGGACATCGCCAACGCCTCCGGCCGCGTCGTGGCCGCAGACAGCGCCAGCCTGCTGACCGACACCGTGTTCGGCGAGCAGGGCAAATCGATGGCGGAGGGGAAATTGATGCTGTTCACGCTGGAGCCGGGCAGCTACCGGGTGGAACAGGTCTGGGCCAACTGGCTGGAGGACGGCGCCTGGGGCGTCAACCGCAAGATGCGCAGCTTCCGCCTGGCCGCGCCCTTCGAGGTGAAACGCGGCGAGGCGGTCTATTTGGGCAATGTGGAGGTGGAAATGAGCTTCCTGCCGGAAGCGCGCCTGCGCGACGAGTCCGAGCGCGACTTCGCCCATGTCCGCCGCATCTGGAAGATCAAGGATGTGTCCGGCGTTCAGCTGCGGCCGCTGGGCCAGGCGCACCCCTGAGAGCCTGTTTACGATCTGCTGCGCTTCGTGAGCCGTGACACGGCGAGTGCCGCTTCGAAATGCTCATATACCTTATGTACGCTCCGCTTTCTTAGAACCTGTTTACGATCTGCTGCGCTGCGGCGATACGACGTTGAAACCCGCTTCGAAATGCTCATGTACCACTCGTACATTCCGCTTTCTCAGCGGTTTTCGTCTTGTCTCGCCCTAGCTCGCTAGATCGTAAACACGTTCGGAGAATTCGCTCACTTCTGCCACAGCTTGGCCAGATAGGCCGGCTTCACCACCGCCGCCGACAACGGCGCCGCCTCCAGCACCCGGTAGGCGTTCTGCCGGGTGTCGCGCAACAGCGCGTCGGCGTAGGGCGCGCCGTCCAGCTTGCGCAGAGCCGCCACGCGCGGCGCGTTGGCCTTGTCGCTGCGGTGGGTGACCACGCCGATCTCGTTGCTGGCCAACTTGACGAAGCTGCCGGGCGGGTACACGCCCAGCTCCTTGATCAGCAGGGCCGCGTGCTGCGGATCGAAGTCGCCCAGCTCGCCGCGGTACAGGCTGCCTATCACCAGCGCCGGCAAAGCCGGCTGCGGCTGATGTATGCAGGAACACAACACGTCCACCATGTGCAGCAAGGCCGCGTCCGGGTGGATGTCCTCGCCGCGCAGCCCCTGCGGGTAGCCGTCGCCGCCGCGCTGCTCCTGATGGGTCTGCACCAATAGATGCCAGTGCTCGTCCACCACGCCCGACTCGCGCAAGATCGCGGAGCCGACGATGGGGTGGGCGTAGAGATCGTCGCGCTGCGCGGCGTCCGGCGGCGTTTGCTGCCGCGACAGTTGATTCAATAGGCCGGTGATCGCCAGATTCATGCTCAAGGCCGCGCCCACCACCGCCTGCAAGCGCGCCTCCTCCATGCCCAGCCGTCGCCCCAGCACCGCCATGATCGCCGCCACGTGCACGCTGTGGGCGCTGCCGATGTCGCGGTAAGGCGTCAGCAGCACGCTGGCCAGCACCCCGTCCGGCTGCTTGCAGGCCAGCCGGATCAGCGCGTCCGCCATGTCCGCCAGCCGCCCGGCCAATCCCGGCACCGCCAGGCCGTGCAAGAGCAGGCCCTCGGCGCGGCGGGTCTGGAAGCCCAGCTCCATGATGGGGTTGGGCTGCACCTGCGCCGCGGCCTCTTTTTCGCGCTGCGCCGCGCGCTCCAGCTGTTCGCGCTCCAAGCGCGCCGCCACCTCCTCGCTGTCGCCGTGCGCCAGCGTCACCAGCCGCTCGCGCTGCTCCGGCGTCAGCACGTAATGGCCTTTTTTCAACAACAGCAGGCCGTTCTTGGCGTACACGTCGACCGGCAGTTGCTGGCCGATGCGCAAGAAGCTGGTGGGCAGCTTCACTTTGGAGGAGTCCGGCATAATCTATATACGTTTCGTTAAGTCATGCTTCAATGGCTGTGAATAATGCCGCATTCCCTCGGCCTAAGGAAGCCCCCGCGCTCCGGCGCGCGCGCCGGCTTGCCAGGCAATGCCGACAGCATTAATCTAGTTCCCTCAATCCCATCACCTCGTTGGAGAATACCGTTATGACAAGCAATCGACCTGTCGACGCTTCGCGCAGGGACTTTCTGAACAGCGCGGTGGGCGTGGGCTTCGCGCTGGCGGTGCAGCCCGTCGCCGCCAGCGCCATTCTCACCGACGGCGACGGCCTCAACGCCGGCGCGGCGGAGATTCCGACCGGACCGGCCGTCATGCCGGGCTATATGGCCAAACCCTCCGCGGCCGGCGGCCCGCTGCCGGTGGTGCTGGTGGTGCAGGAAATCTTCGGCGTGCACGAACACATCCGCGACCTGTGCCGGCGGCTGGCCAAGGCCGGCTACCTGGCGGTGGCCCCCGAGCTCTATTTCCGCCAGGGCGACCCCAGCAAGGTGGCCAGCATCAGCGAGCTGGTCAGCGGCCTGGTCAGCAAGGTGCCGGACAGCCAGGTGCTGGCCGATCTGGACGCCACCCTGGCCTGGGCCGGCGGCCACGGCGGCGACGTCAAGCGCGCGGCCATCACCGGCTTTTGCTGGGGCGGGCGCCAGGTATGGCTGTACGCGGCGCACAATCCCGCGCTCAAGGCCGGCGCCGCCTGGTACGGACGGCTGCAGGGCGAGGCCGGCGCCAACACCCCGCGCCAGCCGCTGGACGTCGTCGCGCAACTGCATGCGCCGGTGCTCGGGCTCTACGGCGGGCTGGACAAGGGCATTCCGCTGGAATCCGTGGACAAGATGAAGGCCGCGCTGCGCGCCGCCGGCAAAGCGTCCGAAATCGTGGTCTACCCGGAGGCCGACCACGGCTTCAACGCCGACTACCGCCCGACCTACAACGCCGCCGCCGCCAACGACGGCTGGCGTCGCATGCTGCAATGGTTCAAACAACACGGCGTCTGACACCGGCTACTCTCCCGGCGGCCGTCTGGCGCAGGCCGCCAGCCGCATGCGGATCACCTGATTGAAGCGCGCCAGCCAGTAGGGATCGAACTGACGCTCCGAGGCGTTGATCTCGGCGATGGCGCGCATCATCGAATGCCGCAAGCCGCGATGCGCGTGTTTCAAGGTCACCGCCTCGAAGGCGTCCACCAGGGCCAGGATGCGCGCGCCGCTGCAAATCTCGTCGCCGCGCAAGCCCAGCGGGTAGCCGCGGCCGTCCGGCATCTCGTGGTGCTGGGCCACCATCCGCGCCGCGTCGGCCCAGGCCGGCATCCGCTCCAAGAGGCCGGCCGCCCAGCCGGGGTGCTCCGCCATCTGGAGGCGCTCGGATTCGCTCATCCGCCCCACTTTCAACCAGAACGACTCCGGCAACAGCATCATGCCGATATCGTGCATATACACCGCCGCTTCCAGCTGTCTGTCGTCCACCATCCCCGGCGCCTGGCGGCTGGCCTCCAGCGCCAGTTCCAGATTGCGTTCGGTGCGCCCCTCGAACTGCGGCAGGCGCTGCTCGAATTGCAGGGCCAACAGCCGGAAAAACGCCAGATCGCCCTGGCTGAGCTGCGCGGCGGCGTCCGCCGGCGCATCCGGTTCGATCACGTGCAGGGGAATGCCGGTGATCTGTTCCACCAATTGCTGGCAACGCTGCAACAGCTCGCCCACCGGACACTCCGCCACCTGGTTCAGCGCCCGCATCAGCAGGGGCAGTTGCAGATCGTCCAGCAATTCATGGCTCTCCAGCGCCTCCAGCGCCAGGCCCAGGCGGTCCATCACCAGCAGCATCACATCGCCTATCGAATCCTCGTAGGCCACCTCGCCGCTGCGCAGCCGCTCCAGCAGGCTTTCCAGCGCGTGAACGAAGGGCACCACGAAACGCACCTGGCACATGCTGGCGTCGCCCTTGATGCTGTGCAGCAAGCGAAACAGCTGATCGATCTGCGCGGCGTCGTTGTCGCCGAAACCCAGCTGGCAAACCAGATGCTCAACCTGCGGCGCGTAATCGCTCATCACTTCCATGAAATCGTGAAACGCCTCCGGCTCCACGATCTCCAGCGTCAGCTCCTGCTTCCCCATGCCCCCTCCCATTTTCAATCGCCCTTCATTCCAGTATATGCAGCATGCGGCAAAGCGTGCGACGGCGGCCTTTCCAAACCCTCGCGCGCCGCGCATAATTTGCGCCCTCGGCGCATCGCCCGCCCATCCGCCCGATATTCCCATGCCAAATCAACTGCAAACGCTGCAACAACACATCGCCTTCATTATTGAAGTGGACAAACTCAAGACCGTGCTGCGCAAAACCAAGGCCGCCCACGTTGACCGCTACGAGAACTCGGCGGAACACAGCTGGCAGATCGCCCTGTTCGCCCTCAATCTGCGCGACTTCGCCGCCCAGCCGGTGGACATAGACAAAGTGGTGCGCATGTTGCTGATTCACGACTTGGGCGAGATCGACACCGGCGACACCATCGTCTACGCCGCGGACGGCGCCGCCGAGCGCGAAGCCGAGGAACTGGCCGCGATGCGCCGCATCCTGGGCCTGCTGCCCCAGCCCATGGGCTCGGAGCTGCTGGCCTTGTGGCAGGAGTTCGAGGCCAGAGAAACCCCGGAAGCGCGTTTCGCCCGCGCGATAGACCGCTTGATGCCCATCTTGCTCAATCTGCAATCCGGCGGCCAGAGCTGGCGCGAAAACGGGGTCAGCAAGCAACAAGTGCTGAGCATGGCGGTGGGCAAAGTGGAGGACGGCTGTCCGCTGGCGGCGGGCTGGTTGCGCGCGGAATTGGACCGCGCGGAGCGGGCCGGTTGTTTCGGCGCCTGAGTCAAAACCCTAAAAAACCGGCAGAAATGCCAGGGGCTCCTGAAAAAACAGGGGAAAAACCCTTTCGGCCATGCAGAAAACGCTTGCCATGTCCCGGAACTATAGGCACTATTCCTGCCGCAGGATGCTCAAGTTGTGGATGTGTTGTTGTCGTAGTGGCATTAAGTCCGTACCTCAGTCGCCATTTCCCTTGAACTTCGTGCCTTTTATTTCAACTGCTCGTTTTGAGGAATTAACAAAATGGCAACCGGTACCGTTAAGTGGTTCAACGACTCCAAAGGTTTTGGCTTTATCACCCCGGATGAAGGCGGCGACGACGTGTTCGCTCACTTCTCCCAGATCAATGCCAAAGGCTTCCGCACCCTGGCCGAAAACCAGCGCGTTAGCTTTGACGTCGTAGACGGCCCGAAAGGCAAACAAGCCTCCAACATCCAGCCCATCTAATCCTCGCGATTAGTCAGCTTGATGAAAACCCGGCCTCGGCCGGGTTTTTTGCATTTACGCCTCAACGCAAGGAATTCCCATGTCCGCCTCCGACGACCACGAACACATCATCGCCGCCACCCGCGACTGGCTGGAAAAAGCGGTGATAGGCCTCAATCTCTGTCCGTTCGCCAAGAGCGTCTACGTGAAGAACCAGGTGCGTTACGTGGTCAGCGACGCCACCCAGCCGGACCAGCTGGCGCAAGAACTGGCCACCGAACTGCAATTGCTGGCCGACAGCAGCCCGGACGAGATCGACACCACCTTGCTGATCCACCCGCGCGCGCTGCAACGCTTCCTGGATTTCAACGATTTCCTCGACATCGCCGACGCCATCGTCGAAGACATGGGACTGGACGGCGAGCTGCAAGTGGCCAGCTTCCACCCCAAGTTCCAGTTTGAGGGCACCGGCGTCAACGATATCGAGAACTTCACCAACCGCGCGCCCTACCCCACCTTGCACCTGCTGCGCGAAGCCAGCATCGGCCGCGCGGTGGAAGCCTTTCCGCAAGCGGAAGCCATCTACGAAAAGAATATCGAAACGCTGAAACAGCTGGGCCTGGACGGCTGGAAAGCGCTGTTCGCCGGCAAAACGCAGTAAGCGCACGCGAGTCGCGCATTGCCAAGCGCGGCGCCGGCATGGTACACCAACGGGCATTCCACCCCTTGGAGTTCAAGTCTCATGTTGCTCAGGCCCTTGTTGCCGCTCGCCGCGCTGCTGTTGAGCGCGTGCGCTTACACCCCGGTGCAGAAGCCCGTCGCCGGCGACGACTTCCGCGGCAACGAGCTGGGGCAGAGCAGCGCCAACCGCATGGCCAATCTGGCCATGCGCGACAATCTGGCCAGCTTGCAGACCCTGCTGGAAAAACTGTACAAGCGCAATCCGCGGGAGTGGCGCAAAACCGGCGCCGCCGACTACCCGGCCGCGATGCGGCAGGTGATGGCGGCGATCAGCAACAACGCCCCGCTGCCGGCCCTGACCGGCCAGCGCTCCATCTCGGCGATGAGCGTGGCCTTCGAGCCGGGCTTTGGCGGCGACCGCGCCGGCGCGCTGATCTACGGCATGGGCTCGATGCTGGTGGACGCCTACGGCGGACGCACCGAGCTGTTCCTGGTGCACGGGCTGGACGCGCAACAGCTGGCCAACGCCTCGCACAATCTGGAAGTGGCCGCCTGGATGCTGAACAACCGCCAGATCAGCGGCGCGCCGGTCTTGCTGTCCAATGAAATCGGCAGCGTGCGCAATCTGTCCTTCGAACGGGAATTCGGCAAGATGATGGCCAGGCTGGACCTGCTGGCGGAGTTGTCGGACGAGAAACTGCGCCGCAGCGCCATCGACTTCGGTCAATCGCTGATCGCCGGCCCCTTCCTGCAGTTTCTGCCGGTCAGCGCCGCCGCCCAGGCCGCGGCGCCCTAGGAACCGGTTCAAAACCTCGCGAACCAGGCGTTGCCGCTGAGAAAGCGGAATGTGCGAGTGCTATATGAGCATTTAGAATGCGGCACTCGCCGCGCCACGCCTTTCAGCTCCGACGCTTGCCCACCTTGTCGCCATAGAAGGCGCGGATGCGCGGCATATCGGCGTCGATATCGCCGCTGGGCGTGAACATCGGCCCGAAACCGGCCTCCTTGCGGCCGTAGTCCAGGTAGGCCAGCGCCACCGGCACTTCCGCGCCGCAGGCGATATGATAAAAGCCGGTTTTCCACTCGGACACCGCCTTGCGCGTGCCCTCCGGCGGGATCGCCACCACCAGCCGATCCGAGCGCCGGTAGACTTCCACCATCTGCTGCACCAGCGAATTGTTCTGATGCCGCTTGACCGGAATGCCGCCCAGCCAACGCATCACCGGCCCCATGGGCCCGGCGAACAGCGTGTGCTTGCCCATCCAGTAAATCTTGGCCCGCGCGGCGAAGCACACCGCCAGCGTCAGCGGAAAGTCCCAGTTGCTGGTATGCGGCGCGCCGATCAGCACGTATTTGTCCAGCTTGGGAAACTCCCCCCGCAGCTTCCAGCCGCTCAGCTTGAGCGCGACGATGGACAGGCAGCGGAACAAAGGCCGGATCACGGGCGTGTCAAAAATGGTGAAATGCATGACGGTCCTGAGCAAGGGCCTTGCCGCAGGACGAGAGAGCCGCAACCGAGGTGGCGCCGCCCAGCGTCGGGGCAAGCGCCAACCACGTGGAAAAACGCCGGAATGTACCTGATAAAACTATCCCGGTAAATCCGCATTGCGAAATACAATCAGATCTCGCAAGTCCATGAATTCAAACAGCAAGCGCCGCGCCGCCTCACGCCGTCAACGGCGCGATGTGGTACACGCAGCGCCGCCCGCCCTCGTCCAGCGCGTGCTCCAGCCGCCGCACCTCCACGCCCGGCCCCAGCACCCGGGAAAACAGCGCCAGCTCGGAACGGCACAAGCCCTGGCATTGACGCGCCGCCGCGCAGATCGGGCAATGATTTTCCAGCAACAGCCAAGCGTCGCCGTCCGGGCGCGCCTCCGCCATATAGCCCTCCTCGCTGCGAATCCGCGCCAGCGCGGCCACCCGGTCCGCCAACGCGTCGGCGCCGGCCATCGCCAGCCGGTACTCCTCCTCCGACTGCGTCTCCCGCCGCTGGATCAAGCGCTCCAGCCCGGCCTCGCCGAACAGCTCCCGCACCTGGGTCAGCAATTGCAGCGTCAGGTCCGCGTGCCGATCCGGAAAGCGGCCATGGCCGCGCTCGGTCAAGCGCCAAACCTGGGCCGGCCGGCCCACGCCCTGAGCCTGGGCCTCCATCCGCGCCAGCCCCTTCTGCTCCAGCGCCAGCAAGTGCTTGCGCGCGCCCATGCTGGTCAGGCCCAACTCCGCCGCCAGCGCCTGCGCCGTTTGCGGTCCCCGCGTTTTCAGCAGATACAGCAAGCGGTCCGCGCCGTTGATCGCCGCCGCCATCAGGCTTCCGCCGCCTCGCGGATCACGCCTTGCAGCCAGCCGGCGGCCAGGCCGCAGGTCAAGGCGCCCAACACCAGCACCAGCCGGGTGTCCAGAATGGTCAGCACGCTGCCCAGCAAGGCCACCAGCACGTTGGCCACGCAGAAGATCGTGGTCAGCAAGCCCATCACGCTGCCCTGCCCCAGGTTGGCGAAGCGCTCCGAACACCAGCTGGGCAGGATGGCGTTGTAAATCGCCAGCGGCACGCCCAACAGCACGATCAAGCCTATGCCCGGCCAGGGCAGATCCGCCAACAGGCTCAGGCCCAGCAGGCCCAGCGCCACCCAGACCGCATTGATGCGCGCCAGCTCCAGCGGCGCGCGCTTATGCCCGAGCTTTCCCAGCAAGACGCTGGCCGAAGTCATCAGCACGCACATCAGCGCCGTCACCAGCGCGATGCCGCGGCTGTCCAGCCGCGCGTACTCCACCAGCCACAAGGGATAGAACTCGTAAAAGGCGTTGACCCCGATGGCGAAGGCCAGCTGCATCCAGAACAGCCGCGCCAGCAAGGGGTCCGCCGACAACAGGCGGAAGGAGTGCTGGCCGCGCATCACTTGCAGCAAGGACTGATCCTGATGCATGCGCTCGCCGGTTTCCGGCAGGAAGGCCAACAGCACCGCCAGGCACAGCAGGATGGCGCCGGCCGCCAGCAGGAAAGGCACCGCCTCGCCCAGCGGCAGGGTCAGCCCGCCTATCAGCGGCCCCACCAGCCAGCCGGTGTAGAGCACCGCGTTGAGGATGGCGAAGGAGCGCGCGCGGTCCAGCTGCGGGTGCAGGTCCGCGACGATGGCGCGCGCCACCGCCACATTGCCCTCGGTCAGGCCGGTGACGAAGCGCGCCAGCACGAACAACAGATACCAGCGGCTCCACAAGGCGTACGCCGTCAACAGATAGCCGGCGAAAGTCAGCAACAGGGTGCCGGTCAACACCCGCCGCCGTCCCAAGCGGTCCGACAAGGCGCCGATCAAGGTGCTGCCCAACAGAATGCCCAGCGGGTTGGCGGCCAGGGCCACGCCCAGCAGCAGCTTGGGCGGCAGCCCCATAAAATGATTGAAGGCGTCCGGCGCGGAGTCCACGAAGATGGGCGCCAGGATGGGATAAGGCATGGCCACGCCGGCCGTGCTCATCAGCGCCACCAGACAGACTGTCAGCAGAATCAGTTTTTGGTGGGAAACATTCATCACGCATACCAATTGGACGATGGCCCATGCTAATCCCGCCCTCGAAATAAGTAAACAAAATAGTTTACTTAAGCGCCGTCACCCTCAGGAAAACACCAAGACAGCATAGGGGAAACTGTACGTATGGTTACGAAAAAGCGCCTATAAATCAGGAACCAGATGGCATCCCAAACGTCTCAAACAGCACAAGACCTACTTTATGTTCTTTGGAGACTTCCATGACTTCGATTACCAGCAAACCCGCCGTTAAAGCCATTGCCGCCAGCCTGCTCGCCGTCAGCCTGCTGTCCGGTTGCGCCAATATGTCCAAGCGTCAGCAGAACACCGCCATCGGCGCGGCCGCCGGCGCCGTGCTCGGCTCCGTGCTCACCGGCGGCGACGCCATCGGCACCGTGGGCGGCGCCGCGGTGGGCGGCGTGGTCGGCAATCAGACCGGCAAGCGCTAAGCCCGCGCCCTCATTCCAAGAGCCAGCCCCGCGCTGGCTCTTTTGTTTTGCCCGCCGCGCCCATATCATCAAGAGAACAGCACCACGGGCAACGCCATGACCTCCACCGCACGCATGAACTGGGAACGACTCCTCTCCACCAAACGCTTCAAAGTCATTCAGGGCCACGTCAAGGAAACCCGCACCCCGGCCACCGAGGAAGGCAGCCCGGGCCTGCGCACCGACTTCCACATCGACCACGACCGCGTGGTGTTCTCCAGCGCCTTCCGCCGGCTGGGCCGCAAGACCCAGGTGCACCCGCTGGCGCGCCACGACCACACCCACAACCGGCTGACCCACAGCGTGGAGGTGGCCAGCGTGGGCCGCAGCCTGGGCAACCGCGTCGGCATGATGATGCAGCACGCCCATCTGCTGCCGGACAACTACACCCCGCACGACATCGGCTCGGTGGTGCAAGTGGCCTGCCTGGCCCACGACATCGGCAATCCGCCCTTCGGCCATACCGGCGAATACGCGCTGCGAGACTGGTTCCGCGCCGAGCGCAACGCGCACTGGCTGCACGGCCTGGCGCCGGAGGAAATCCGCGACGTGCAGACCTACGAAGGCAACGCCCACGGCCTGCGCATGCTGGCCACGCTGGAGATGTACACCGGCGAAGGCGGCATGCGCCTCACCGCCGCCGCCCTGGGCGCGCTGATCAAGTATCCGTGGACTTCGGACGCCGAAGCCGCCCAGGCGCGCGACAAATTCAACATCTACCGCACCGAGCTTCCCTATTTTCAGCGCGTGGCCGCGGAGCTGGGCCTGCTGCCCAAGGGCGTGATGCAATGGAGCCGTCACCCACTGTCCTATTTGATGGAGGCCGCCGACGACATCTGCTACGCGATTCTGGACCTGGAGGACGCGGTGGAGATCGGCATCCTGGATTTCAAGGAATTCGAAACCCTGTTCTCCGGCTTCACCGAATACGAACGCATCTGGGACATGCAGGACGTGCGGCAGAAATGCGGCACCTTGCGCGGCATCGCCATCGGCCGCTGCGTCAGCGAGGTGGCGGAAAAATTCATGCTGCACCACGACAGCCTGCTGCGCGGCGAATTCCCGGCCAAGGACTTGATCAATCTGTGCGGCGCCCAGGTGCAAGACGCGTTGATCCACGCCAAGGAGCTGGCCAGCACCCGCGTCTACCGCCACCGCACCAAGCTGGTGACCGAACTGGCCTCCTACCCGTGCATGGCCGTCATTCTGGACGCGCTGATCCCCGCCGCCCACGCCTACGTCGGCAAGGGCGCCGAGCGTCTGAGCCCGCGCGAACACCTGGCCATGGGCCTGCTGGAACAGCACATCCGCAGTGACGACAGCCTATATCAGGCCTATATGAAAGTATTGGATTTCGTCGGCGGCATGACCGACAACTACGCCGCCAACCTGGCGCGCGACATCTCCGGCGTGGGCATTTTGTAAGGCGGCCCCGCCGCCTTTTCGGCAGTTAAAAATCAGAAAGACAGGAATGCAGCACATCACCCGATTTTGCATCGTCCGCCATGGCGAAACCGACTGGAACCGCGAATATCGATTGCAAGGCCACACCGACATCCCCCTCAACCCCACCGGCCAGGAACAGGCGGCCAGCCTCAGCCGCGCGCTCTGGCCGGGCCGCTACGCCTTCGACGCGCTCTACGTCAGCGACCTGACCCGCACCCGCCAGACCGCGGCGCCGCTGCAGACCGGGCTGAGCCTGATCCCCACCTACAGCGCCGAACTGCGCGAGCGCCACATGGGCGTGTTCCAGGGCCTGACCTACGCCGAGGCGGAACAAAGCATCCGCGACGACTATCTGCAGCTCAAATCCCGCGACCCGGACTACGACCTCAAAGGCGGGGAAAGCCTCAACGCCTTCATGCGGCGCATCCGCGACGGCTTCACCGGCATCGCCCGCCGCCACCTGGGCCAGACCCTGCTGGTAGTCACCCACGGCGGCGTGCTGGAAATGATGTACCGGCTGGCCACCGGCAAGCCGATGGCCGAAGCCCGCGATTTCCCCATCCCCAACGCGGCCTTGAACTGGCTGAGCTATAGCGACGGGCAATGGCGGCTGGAACAATGGGCCGACGAATCCCACCTGCCCGCCGCGCTGGACGAAATTCAATAGCGAGACGATGGCAGCCCGCTCAGGCCGCCGTGAACAGCGACCTGCTAAGCCAAGGCCGACAGGGTGCGGGCGATGGTTTCCGCCGACGGCAGTTCCGTCGATCGCCACGCCAGCCGGTGCTTGGCGTCAACCAGCAAGACTTCCGTATGATGCGCGTTCAAGTCCGTCCGCCGCTGATTGAACATGGCCAGCACCAGGTCCAGGGAGGCCAGCGCGGGGCTGGCCGCCCGCCAGCCTGGCTTGGGCCGAAACGGCGCCAGCCAGCGCCGCAGCTGCTCGGGCGTGTCGTTCAATGGATCAAGGCTCAGCGACAATAGCTGCACCCGCGCCCGCTTGGACTCCGGCATCAAGTCCTGCACCTGCCTGAAGGTCGCGCCCTGGATAGGGCAGACATTGGAACAACGAGTGAAAATCAGTTGCACGGCCGTCACCCGCCGCTGCAACAAATCATGAAACGAGCGCCGCAGACCGTCGCTGTCCTTCAGCATGAAATCCGGCAGCGGCAGCGGCGGGGAAATCTCCCCATGCGCCAGCGCCAACTCCCTCGGCAACACGGCCTTGGCCAGGGCGGCCGGGCTCGCCAGCCATAAGGGCGCCAGCCCCGCCAAACCCAGCGCAAACCGCCGCCGCCCTTGATTCAGGCGCTCGACATCCATCCCTTGCATGCTAATGCTCCTGCAAAAAAAGCCATAAGGCCCGGCACGCCGCCGCGCTCAGCCGGTAGCGCGGCATATCCGTGCCGATCAAGATCGCGGTCGGGTCTTTCCCGCTGCGCAGCATCTCGCAAAAGCTCTGCTCGGTGTACGCCCGCTCCGGCCCTCCGCGCCTGGCGCTGGGCTCCGTCAAGAAGCGCGCGCCCAGGTCCGGGCCGAAGCGGCCCTCCGCCGACGGCTGGTCCTGCAAGCGATGGCAGTTGGCGCAACGCACGTATTCGGCGCCCAAGGGGCGGTTATGGACGTACAGCTGGCCGATCAAAGCGGTTTGCCCGTAGAACAGCCGTCCGCCATCCGGCGCCTCCTCGCCGCCGGCCACCCAAGGCAGCCACCACAGCGCCAGCCCGAGCGCGAAGCCGCCCCAGCCGCGCTTAATTGACGGCGATGACGCGGGCGACACTGGGCACTCCCTGCGGGCTCAGCGCAAACAGCATGTAGTAACCCGGCAACACCACGCCGCTATCCGCCGGAATCTGCAGGGAATAACGCGTCTCGCCCGCCAGCGGCGTGATCTGCGACACCGACAGGGCGATGCGGCGCTGGTCGTTGTTGACCGTATGGGTCACCGCGGACAGCCGCATCAAGGCGAAGCGGCTCGCCGCCTGCTGGGTTCTGACTTCGATCAGGCTGCCCGGCCGCGCCTGCGTCGGCGCGGCGCTAATCACCGGCCGGGCGGCCGGGCTGCCGTCCGCGTTCAACAGATACGGCGGCGTCAATATCTCCGCGTTCAGGTGATTTTGCGGGCAGCCGGCGCCGCACAAGCCGCCGCCGCCGACAAACACCCGCCCGTCCTGCAACAGAATGGCCGTGCTATGGTAGGTGCGCGGCACCTGCATCGGTTTCAGGGGCAGGAAGCTCTTCTTGGCCGCACTCCACAACTCCGGCGTCAGCACCGCGTAGGAGTCCGTGAACGGTTGCGGTATCGTCTGCCCGCCCACCACCACCACGTCGCCGTCCGGCAACACCACCGCATTGGCGAAGGCGCGGCGATAGCTCATTCCGGGCAAGGGCTTGACCTGCACCGGGGCCTTGGGGCCGCCGCGGATATCGATCAGATAGGCCGAATTGCTGGCGTAAGTCGTGCCGGTGTTCTGCTGATAAGCCGGCGCCCCTCCCAGCTTCAGGATCAGGCCGGCGTCCACCATCACCGCATTGCCGTTGATGCTGTAAGGGTCGTTGCCGCGTGTTCCCGCCGAGACGATGCTGCCGGCGCCGCTGGTGCCTATCCAGTTCATCTGCGCGCTGGGGCCGGCATGGAACACCATCCCGCCGCCGCTGGCGAACAGCCACAAATGATTGTCGCCGCGATACACGCTGCCATTGGCGTCCTGCGGATCAGGACCGATCACATTGTTTTCAGGCACGCCGGCAAGGACGGTCCAACGGCCGCCGTCCCACACCTCCCCAGTGCGGTTGGGCCGGCTCTTGCTATTGTAGCCGCCGCTCCAGGAACCGCCCAAGGTCAGCACCCGGCCGTCCGACAACACGGTGTTGGCCTCGTAGCCCCGCGGGATGTTCATATTGCCGCTGGCGCTCCAGCGCTTGGCCGCCCAATCGTATATCTGCGTTTTAGGGCTGCTGGAGCCGCCGTTGATCAACAGATTGCCGTTGGCCAGCATCGATGTGCCGGGGCAGAACAGGTTCGCGCCGGTGGTCACCACCGTCAGCGGCAGCGGCGCGTTCTTCGCCGCGTCGAACAGCGCGGTATAGGTCTTGCTGTTGCCATTGCCGCTGTCCCCGCTGAAAGCGTCGGGAAAATCCGCCGACCACATCATCAGCTTGTTGTCCGGCAGATTGGCGACGCCCACCGGAGTCACCGGCAGGGGAATCACTCCGCTCCAGGCGGAGGGAAGCGCCGTGCTTTTGGCTCCGGGGTAATCGAACATGAACTGGTCGTTCACCTGCGCCTTGCCCTGGCAGGGCCATTGCACCACCTTGCTTCCCTGCGTCGCCACGCCGGAAAAAATGTTCACGCACTGGCCGCTGGACGCGGACACGATATGGTAGCTGCCGACGTCCACCGGCTGGATTTTCCACTGGTCATTGGTCGCCGCGACGCCCTGGCATGGCCATTGAATCAGCTGCACGCCCTGGTTGCGGCTGGAAGCCGGCACATTCAGGCACATCTGCGATTTCTGCGAGACGATGTGATAGAAGCCGTTGGCCAAGGGCACGAAGGTCCATTGCTCATTGCTGCCCGCCGAGCAAGGCCATTGAATGATGCCGGCGCCGGACTGGGTCGAACCGCCGCCGACGTTCAGACACTGGCCGCTGTTGACCGCCACGATGCCGGTGGTGGCCGCGCCCGCCTCGGGGCAAACCAGCCATGACAGCCCGAGCACGCCGCTCGCCAACGTCAGTAAATTGCTTCCAAGCCTCAACATGCATTCCCCCTTGAAGTCACGCGATCCCAATTCGTCCAGACTTGCCCAAGCGCCCTGCCGCCGCTCCCCCGCGGCAAGGGCGGCCCCTGCGCACGACGCCCATCCGCACCGCAAGGAAAGCCGCGCAAGCCGTGCCGCCACTCTGATGTCCGGCCTCGGCAAAGACAACAAAAATTTACAACAGATAATTGTTTTTGTATCAAATTCGGCACACTGCGCAGAATCTAAGGGATCAAACTCGCCGAAGGCTTGAAAGCAAGGACGCGATTCGAAAGCTTTTGCCCAAAAAAATAAATATATTAATAAATGTACGGGTCTTGGCCGCCCCTACCCGCCGAACGCCGTCATCCTCGAGCCGCCGGCGCGACTAAGCGACAAGACAAGAGCCCGCAAACGCTCTTTGCTCGAAGCAGGCATCACGGCGACACGCCAAGGCCGGATATACCGCAAGGACGCTCCCGCCTAAAATAGGACGGAATCCATCCGCGAAAGGAACCCACAATGACCATGCAAAAAACCGATCAGGAATGGCAAAAGCAACTGACGCCGGAACAATACCGCGTCACCCGCCAGGCCGGCACTGAGCGCCCGTTCAGCGGCGAGCACTACACCCGCACCGAAAACGGCGACTACCACTGCGTCTGCTGTGGCACCTTGCTGTTCCACAGCGACGCCAAGTACGACCCCGGCTGCGGCTGGCCCAGCTTCTGGGCCGAGGCCGCCGGCGCGCGCATCGCCCGCATCGTCGACCACTCCCACGGCATGAGCCGCGTCGAGGTGCGCTGCTCGGAATGCGACGCCCACCTGGGCCACGTCTTCCCGGACGGTCCAGAACCCAGCGGCGAGCGCTACTGCATCAATTCGGTGGCGCTGGGCTTCACCCCCAAGGCGTAAGCCGCCGACCGCGACACATCCTAGTCAGCGCACCCCATCGCCTTGCACTTGCACTTGCACTTGCACTTGCACTTGCACTTGCACTTGCAAGCTTGCGCCGGAATTGGGCTCCCATAAGGGCTAGCCCAATTTTTTTGTCCGCCCCCCTTTTCTTGCCCGGCCTCAAGCCACAGTCATTCAGCCAATTGCCCGACATCTTGATCCGGACCATATCCCGCCGGCTCTCCAACGACACGGCAGGCTGGCGGCTACAGCTTGAGGCGGCCTTCGATGCAGGTCACGGCGTTGCCGCCTATCCATACCTCGTCGCCCACCTGCTCCACCTCGACGCAGCCGGCGCGCCCCATGCTCAGGCCCTGGCTGACGCGGTAGCGCGCCGGCGCCAACCCGGCTCCAAGCAACCACTGGGCTATGCCGGCGTTCAGGCTGCCGGTGGCCGGGTCTTCGGGCATGCCGTCGCCGGCGATGAAAGCCCGTACCTCGAACTGCGCGTCGGTATCGTCGTGCTGCGGGTCGCAGGGTGCGACCACCCCCACCGCCAGCCCGCTCAACGCCGGATAGTCGGGTTGCAGGTCCAGCACCTGCTGGCGTTTGGCAAGCATCACCGCCAGCCAGCCGGCGCCGTTGTCGACCCACTGGGCGGCGACGATATCCCCGGGCGCCAGGCGCAGGCCCAGGCGCACCTGCTCCAGCAGCTCGGCCGCCACCGGCCCGGAACGCAGCAAGGGCGGTGCCAGGAACGCCAACCGCCGCCCCTGGCGGCGGATCCGCACCAGCCCCACCGCGCACTCCTGGATGATCTCCTCCCCCTGGGGCTCACCGCCGGACTCCAGCCAGGCGTGGCAGCTGCCCAGCGTGGGATGACCAGCGAACGGCAGCTCGTCCTGAGTGGTGAAGATCCGCAGGCGATAGTCGGCCCGCGGGTCGCTGGGCTGGAGAATGAAGGTGGTCTCGCTGAGGTTGGTCCAGTTGGCGAAGGTCGCCATCCGCCGGTCATCGAGCCCGTCGGCATTGAACACGACCGCCACCGGGTTGCCCTTGAGGGGGATGGAACTGAAGACGTCGACCTGCTTGAAGCTCAGGGATCTCATGAAATGTCCTGTTGGTACTCTGCTGGGACGGCTAGTCTACGCCCCAACATCACCCTCGTGTAGCCGCGGCCGATCCAAGGTTTCGACCCGCGGCGCCCCAGCAGCCATTCACGCCTGCTCGGTCCGAATCAGACAGCCGCCCTCCTGGTATGTCTGCACCGCGAAATCAGGAAAACGTCGTTTGAACTTGCTGGAATTGAATAGATTGTCGTGTTCATAGCAGGGCAGCAGTTCCCGAATTTCCCGCGCCGGCTTGGAGAACGGTTAATGCCCATTTCCCGACCAGCGCGATTGCCGGCAGGTTGGACGATCTTCGCGGCAAGGCAAGTGCCAGATCAGCCCAAACGCGGCATTGCGGCTCCATGCATCAAAACCAAAAAGGCAGCGCCGCCGTAGGGCGACACTGCCTTTGATGATTCAGCTGCACGCGGGCGGCTCAACGACCGCCGCTGCAGGCTTAGCGCTTGCCGGCCGCCTCTTCGCGCCGGCGCTTGGCCTCTTCCAGCAGATAGACCTGGTAATCGTCCAGATCGCCGTCAAAATCGCTGACCCCGCCGCGCGACACCATCCAGAACTCGTCGCAGACCGCGCGCAGCAGCGCGCGATCGTGGCTGACCAGCATCACCGAGCCTTCGAACTCGTTCAGCGCCACGCTCAGCGCCTCGCGCGTGGCCAGGTCCAGATGGTTGGTCGGTTCGTCCAGCAGCAAGAGATTGGGACGCAGCCAGACTATCATGCACAGCACCAGCCGCGCCTTCTCGCCGCCGCTCATGCTGCCCACCGCCTGCTTGACCATGTCGCCGCTGAAATTGAAGGTGCCCAGGAAGTTGCGCAGGCCCTGCTCGCGGCAATCGTTGGCCGGCGGACGCAGCTGCGCCGGCGTTTCGCGCGCCAATCTCAGCATGTGCTGCAGCGGATCGTCTCCCGGCCGCAGCACGTCCAGCTCCTGCTGCGAGAAGTAACCGATGTTCAAGCCCTTGCCGCGGATGATCTCGCCGCCGGTGGCGGTCAGCGCTTCGGCCACCGTTTTCACCAGCGTGGACTTGCCCTGGCCGTTGGCGCCCAGGATGCCGATGCGCTGGCCGGCCAGCACCGAGCGGTTCACGCCTTTGACAATCACCGTGGGCGGCGCGCCTTCCGCCGCGCCTTCCGGCGCCGGATAGCCGAAAGAGGCCTGCGACATGGTCAGCATCGGGTTGGGCAGGCTGCTGGGCTCCTTGAATTCGAACTGGAAGTCGGCTTCGGTCAGCACCGGCGCGATCTTCTCCATCCGCTCCAGCGCCTTGACGCGGCTTTGCGCCTGCTTGGCCTTGCTGGCCTTGGCCTTGAAGCGGTCGATGAACTTCTGCAGATGCGCCATCTTCTCCTGCTGCTTGGCCAGCACCGCCTGCTGCAAAATCAACTGCTCGGCGCGCATGTCCTCGAACTTGCTGTAATTGCCGCCGTAGCGCACCAGCTTGCCGTGGTCAATGTGCAGGGTGACATTGGTCACCGCGTCCAGGAATTCGCGGTCATGGCTGATCACCACCATGGTGCCGGCGTACTGCTTGAGCCAGGCTTCCAGCCAGACCAGCGCGTCCAGGTCGAGGTGGTTGGTCGGTTCGTCCAGCAGCAAGAGGTCGGACGGACACATCAGCGCGCGCGCCAGCTGCAGGCGCATGCGCCAGCCGCCGGAGAAGCTGTTCACCGGCTGCTGCAGCTCGGCCACGCTGAAGCCCAGGCCCAGAATCAGCGCCTGCGCCCGCGCCGGGGCGTCGTGCTCGCCGGCGTCGTTCAGCGCGGTGTAGGCGTGAGCCATGCGCATATAGTCTTCGCCCGCCTCGGCTTCGGCCACTTCGCGCCGCGCCGCCAGCAGCGCGGTGTCGCCCTCCACCACGAACTCGGTGGCGGTCTGCGAGGTTTCCGGCATGTCCTGCGCCACCTGCGCCATCCGCCACTGGCTGGGGATGGAGAAGTCGCCGCTGTCTTCGTGCAGGCTGCCGTTCAGTACCGCGAACAGCGAGGACTTGCCCGCGCCGTTGCGCCCTACCAGGCCCACCTTTTCGCCGGGGTTGATATTGACTGTCGCGCCGTCCAGCAAGACTTTGGTGCCGCGGCGCAAGGCCACGTTTTTCAGAATGATCATTGGGAATAGCAGTGTTGCAGAATTTTAGGAAGCAAGAAAACAGCAGCCCGGCGACCACTTGCGTCCCGGCGGAATGCCATGAATGAAACGCGCCCGCGGACAATCGCCGAGGGCACGAGGGGAGAGATTATACGCGGAAGCGCTCCGACGGAGGACAGGCGCTGCCGTCAAGCCGCGCCCCCTGCCCGCGACGCGCCGTCGCTTAGCAGCCCGGCCTCAGAGCTCCCAGTACTCCTTTTCCCTCCCCTGCGAACCGGGATTCAGCTGTTCGCGCAGGCTGCGCAGCTTGTCCGGCTCGCCGCGCACGCGGAACCAGCTGCCCTCTTCGTCCGCGCGCTCCTCCAGCACCTGGCAGTGGCTGTAGATTTCGCCGCGCAGCTGTTGCGCCGACCACGGCAGCAGCAGCTCGCCCTCTTCCAGATCGCGCTGGAAGAAGGCGACGATCAGGGCGCGCAGCGCGGCCACTTCCTCGGGACGGCGCGCGCTCATCACCACGCAGTCCGGATAGCGTTGCCGCAGCTCGGCGGCGCAGGCGGCCTGCGCCGCCGCGTCGCCGACGTGGTCTATCTTGTTGAACACCCGGATGCGCGGCACCTCGTCGGCGCCGATTTCCCTCAACACCTCGTCGGTGACTTCCAGCTGGCGCTGGAAGCCCGGGTCGCTGGCGTCGATCACATGCAGCAGCAAGGCCGCGTCCAGCGCTTCTTCCAGCGTGGACTTGAACGAGGCCACCAGGCCGTGGGGCAGGTTCTTGATGAAGCCTACGGTATCGCTGACCAGCACCCGCGGCACGCTTTCCGGGTAGATGGCGCGCACCGTGGTGTCCAGGGTGGCGAACAATTTATTGGCCACCAGCACCTCGCTGCCGGTCAGCGCGCGCATCAGCGTGGACTTGCCGGCATTGGTGTAGCCCACCAGCGACACCCCGCCCAGGCCTTGGCCCTGGCGCTCCACCCGGCGCGCGCGCTGGGTCTTGCGCTCCAGTTCCATCGCGATGATTTCGCGTTGCAGCTCGGCGATGCGGTCGCGCACCTTGCGTCGGTCCAGCTCGGTGTGCGATTCGCCGGCGCCGCGGCCGCCCATGCCGCTGCGCTGCCGGCCTTGCGGACCGGCCAGCTTGGCCGCCTCGCGCAGCCGCGGCGCCATATAGCCGAGACGGGCGATTTCCACCTGGGCGCGCGCCGCGCGCGAGCGGGCGTTGCGGTGGAAGATCTCCAGGATCACCATGGTGCGGTCCATCACCTCGCAGCCGACGGCCAGCTCCAGATTGCGCGCCTGCGACGGCGAAATCTCGTGGTCCACCAGCAAGGCGTCGATCTCCACCGCGCTGGCGTCCAGCACCGGCGGCGCATCGTCCAGCTCGTCGTTGCGCAGGCCGCGATTGACGAACTGGCTGATTTCCTCCAGCTTGCCCACCCCCATATAGGCGGTGCGGTCGAAGCTGTTACGCTTTTGCACAAAGGTCCGCACCACTTGGAAGCCCAGGGTCTTGGCCAGTTCGCTCAGTTCGGTGAGCGAGGCCTCGAACTCGACATCGCTGACATCCGGCAGCTGGACCGAGGCCACCAGGGCGTAGCGGGGTTTCTCTTTGACTTCTGTTTGCATGGGCGAATGACTTTAATCTTGATAGCGAGCCCAGATAGTACCCGCAAACGGAACTTCCCGCTGCGCGACGCGCGTTGCGCCGCCGCCACGCCCCGCTTGACCCGGCCGCTGGCAGCGCCGATACTCCTGCCGCTTCAAGCACCATAGTCGTCACCGCCACCCATGCCATTCACCTCTCTGGGCCTGTCGCCCGCGCTGGCCCAGGCCGCCAGCGATCAAGGCTATCTTGCTCCCACCGCCGTTCAGAGCGCCGCCGTTCCCGCCGTCCTGCAGGGCCACGACGTGCTGGCCACCGCGCAAACCGGCTCCGGCAAAACCGCGGCCTACTGCCTGCCGCTGCTGCAACAATGGCTGGCGGGCCGCCAGGCCGCGCCGCGCCAGGCGCAAACGCTGATCCTGCTCCCCACCCGGGAGCTGGCGGCGCAAGTGGGCGACGCCCTGCGCCAACTGTCCCAGGGACTGCCGCGCCGGCCCAAGGTCGCCGTGGTCTTCGGCGGCGTTTCCATCAATCCGCAGATGATGGCGCTGCGCGGCGGCGCCGACATCGTGGCGGCCACGCCCGGCCGGCTGCTGGACCTGCTGACGCACAATGCGCTGCGGCTTTCCGCCATCGACACCCTGGTGCTGGACGAAGCCGATCGCCTGCTCGACCTCGGCTTCGCCGACGAGCTGGCCAGCGTGCTGGCGCTGCTGCCGCCCTACCGGCAAAACCTGCTGTTTTCCGCCACCTTCCCCCCCGCCGTGCGCGCGCTGGCGGAACAACTGCTGAACCAGCCGCAGCGCATCGACATCGCGCCCGACGACGCCGCGCCGGACATCCGCCAGCGCGTCATCGAAGTGGACGCCGGCCGGCGCACCATGCTGCTGCGCCATCTGCTGCAAACCCATGGCTGGGACCGGGCGCTGATCTTCGTGGCCAGCCGGCACAACGCCGACCGGGTGGCCGGCAAACTGCAGGCCGCCGGCATCCGCGCCGCCGCGCTGCATGGGGATTGCAGCCAGGGGCAGCGCGGCCAGGTGCTAGCCGATCTCAAGTCCAGCCATCTGCAAGTCCTGGTGGCCACCGACGTGGCCGCGCGCGGCATCGACATCGCCCGCCTGCCGGTGGTGATCAACTACGACCTGCCGCGCTCGCCGGTGGATTACACCCACCGCATCGGCCGCACCGGCCGCGCCGGCGCCGGCGGCGAAGCCGTTAGCTTCGTCAGCGCCGACTGCGCCGCGCATTTCCAGGTGATAGAGAAACGCCAGCGGCTGCGGCTGCCGCGCGAGCGGATTCCCGGCTTCGAACCCGTCGTCGCCGCGATCCCGGCTCCGGGCGCGGCGGCCGACAACGGCGGCGTCAAGGGCAAGCGCAAGAGCAAGAAGGACAAGCTGCGGGAAGCCGCCGCCCAAGCGCAGGCCGAGCAAGGCTAAGCGCTCTCGGCGCCGAGCCCAGCGGAAAGCGCAAACAACAGGGCCGTTCCAGCTGGAACGGCCCTGTTTTCGCCCACGGCCAAGCAGGCCGGCAATACTTTACAAGGCTTGCGGATCAATCTCCGCCACGCTCTCGAACACATAGTCCGGCTGGTAGGGAAACTGCTCCATGGATTCGCGCGACGACACCCCGGACAACACCAGCGCGGTGCCCATGCCTGCCTCGATGCCGCCGACGATGTCGGTGTCCATCCGGTCCCCTATCATCACCGCCTCTTCCGGATGCACGCCCAGCTTGCGGGTGGCCAGCATCATCATCAGCGAATTGGGCTTGCCGACGATGTAAGGCTTCTTGCCGGTGGCGGCCTCGATGGCGGCCAGCAGCGTGCCGGCGGCCGGCTCGTAGCCGCCGCCCTCTATCGGGTCGATCATGTCCGGATTGGTGCCGATGAATTTGGCGCCCTGATCGATGAAGCGCACCGCCTTCTTGATCTGCTCGAAACTGAAGGTCTGCGACTTGGCCACCACCACGTAATCGGGGTGGGATTCGGAAATGGAAAAACCGACGTTGTACAACTCGTTGATCAGGCCGGCGCCGCCCACCACATAGGCGGTGGGCATGGCCTTGCGCGTCTGGCTGCGCAGAAACATCGCCGTCGCCATCGCGCTGGTGATGAAATTGTCTTCCGTCACGCCATTGATGCCCAGGCTCTCCAGTTTCAGCCTCAGATCCAGCGGCGTCTGCTCCGCGTTATTGGTCAAAAACAGGAAGGGCGTGCCGCCCTGGGTCAGGCGGTTGACGAAATCGCGCGCGCCCGGAATCAGTTGCTTGCCCCGATAAATCACTCCGTCCATGTCGGAAATGATGCTTTTGCTCATTACGGTATATCCAAAACACAGGTGCCGACTCCGCCGGCACGGTGGCGGGCCGCGGCGTCATTGCGCCGCAACCGCGACAGCATAGCACGGCGGGCCTGAGGCCAAGGGCTTCCTTGTCGGCCCGGCGCGGCGCCTCCGCCGGCCGCGCCGCTCCATCCCAACGGACAGGTGACGCGGCGACAAGCTATCTGTATGGGATCTTTGCCTGTACCATCAGTGCCAGATGCACGCCTGCCCGCCCGGCCGTTCCGCCGGCGGGCTCCTTTCGCAGCAGCGGCCGCCCCCTCTCCGGGCGCGACTTTTTGCCATCCAGGGAGCGCAGCACGTATGAACATCGACGCCATCCGCGAGCAGGCCTTCGCCATGCCGCTGACCAATCCCGCCTTCCCCCGCGGCCCCTACCGCTTCACCAACCGCGAATTCTTCATCATCACTTACCGCACCGACCCGGCCAAGCTGCGCGAAGCGGTGCCGGAACCGCTGCAGCCTGCCTCCGATCTGGTCAACTTCGAATTCATCCGCATGCCGGACTCCACCGGCTTCGGCGACTACACCGAAAGCGGCCAGGTGATCCCGGTCTCGCTGGGCGGCGTGGCCGGCAACTACACCCACGCGATGTATCTGAACGACCATCCGCCCATCGCCGGCGGCCGCGAGCTGTGGGGCTTTCCCAAGAAACTGGCCTGCCCGCGGCTGCAAGTGCATACCGACACCCTGGTGGGCGAACTGGACTACGGCCCGGTGCGGGTGGCCACCGCCACCATGGGCTACAAGCATCACGCCCAGGACGCCAGCGCGCTGCAGCGCTCCATGGTCAACACCCCCAATTTCCTCTTGAAGATCATCCCGCACGTGGACGGCAGCCCGCGCATTTGCGAGCTGGTGCGCTTCTACCTGAAGGACGTGACCGTGCACGGCGCCTGGAGCGGGCCGGCGGCGCTGGCGCTGTTCCCGCACGCGCTGGCCCCGGTGGCGGAGCTGCCGGTGCTGGAGGTGGTGGAAGCGCGCCACATCATCGCCGACCTGACCCTGGGCCTGGGTGAGGTGGAGTTCGATTACCTGAACTAAGAAGCTGTGCAATGTCTGCTGCGCGTCGTGAGACATGGCACGGTGAGCACAAGCTCAAAATGCTCACGCAGCACTCGTACATTGCGCTTTTTCGCTAGTTTTCGCCTTGTCTCGCTCTTGCTCGCGAGATCGTAAACACCTTCCAAGAAGCCGCTTGCCAGCGGCTGTAAACCGCTTCTAAACGGCCCTACCCACGGACAACAAGGAGAGCAGCATGCAATTGAACGGCAAAGTGGCATTGATCACCGGCGCGGCCAGCGGCATAGGCAAGGCCATTGCGGAAACCTACGCCCGGGCCGGCGCGGCGGTGGCCATCGCCGACATCAATCTGGCGGCGGCGCAGGCCGCGGCGGCGGAGATCCAGGCCGCCGGCGGCAAGGCGGTGGGCGTGGCGATGGACGTGACCAACGAGGAATCCGTCAACGCCGGCACCCAGGCGGCGGTGGACGCGCTGGGCGCGCTGGACATCCTGATTTCCAACGCCGGCATCCAGATCGTCAACCCGCTGGTGGACTACAAGTTTTCCGACTGGAAGAAAATGCAGGCCATCCACGTGGACGGCGCCTTTCTCACCACCAAGGCCGCGCTGCCGCATATGTACAAGGACAAGCGCGGCGGCACGGTGATTTATATGGGATCAGTGCATTCTCACGAGGCGTCCAAGCTCAAGTCCGCCTACGTCACCGCCAAGCACGCGCTGCTGGGCCTGTGCCGGGTGCTGGCCAAGGAAGGCGCGGAATACAATGTGCGCGCCCACGTGGTCTGCCCCGGCTTCGTGCGCACGCCGCTGGTGGAGAAGCAGATTCCGGAACAGGCCAAGGAGCTGGGCATCAGCGAGGAAGAAGTGGTCAAGAACGTGATGCTGGGCAATACCGTGGACGGGGTGTTCACCACGGTGGAGGACGTGGCTCAGACCGCGCTGTTCCTGGCCGCCTTCCCCAGCGCGGCGCTGACCGGCCAATCCGTCATCGTCAGCCACGGCTGGTATATGCAATGACGCCGCCGCACAATCCGGCCTGCCCGCAAACCGGCGGCCTGTACCAGAGCCGCAGCCTGCCGCCCGGCCACCGCTATCAGGTGCTGGCGCTGGTGCTGCAAGGCGGCGGCGCGCTGGGCTCCTACCAGCCCGGCGTCTACCAGGGCCTGGCCGAGGCCGACCTCCACCCCAACTGGGTGGCCGGCATTTCCATAGGCGCGCTCAACGCCGCCGTCATCGCCGGCAATCCGCCGGAACGGCGGGTGGAACAGTTGCGCGCTTTCTGGGACACCATCTGCCGGCCGCCGTTTCTGCCGCCCAGCCCGTTCAGCCACCTGGACACCCACCATTGGCCGGCGGGGCTGAACGGGCTGATGGCCAGCTGGGAGGCCTGGCGCGCATTGACCGAAGGTCAGAACGGCTTCTTCCTGCCGCGCTCGCCGTGGCCGGCCGGCGCGCCCTCGCCCGCCAATTGCAGCCTCTACGACACCACGCCGCTGAAAGGCACGCTGGAACGCTTCGCCGACTTCGACCGCATCAACGACAGCGATCAGATGCGGGTGTCGGTGGGCGCGGTCAATCTGCGCAGCGGCAACTTCGTCTATTTCGACAATACCCGCCAGCGGCTGCGCGCCGAGCATTTCATGGCCTCCGGCGCGCTGCCGCCCGGCTTTCCGGCGGTGGAGATAGACGGCGAGTACTACTGGGACGGCGGCCTGGTGTCCAACACGCCGCTGAAGCAGATACTGGGCTCCGAGCCGCGCAAGAACTCCTTGGTGTTCCAGGTGGACCTGTGGAGCGCTAAAGGGGAGCCGCCCACCGACATGAAGGCGATCGCGATGCGGCAGAAGGACATCCAGTATTCCAGCCGCACCCGGCAGATCACCGACACGATGAAGCGGGAGCAGAACTACCGCGGCCTGCTGCGGCAGCTGATGGAGCTGGTGCCGGAAGCGCAGCGCGAGCACCCCGCCTACCGCCACGCCCGCGAGCTGGCCTGCGGCCGGCTGTTGAAAGTGATCCACCTGATCTATCAGGACAAGGAATACGAGGACCACCACAAGGACTATCAGTTCGGCGCCCAGACCATGCGCGCGCACTGGACCAGCGGCTATCAGGACATCTGCCGCACACTGAGCCATCCGGACTGGCTGGAGATGCCGTCGCCGGACCGGCCCTTCGTCACTCACGACGTGCACCGCTGAGGCGGCGGCCCCGCCTCAAATCCAGGCCGCCGCGTTCTCCACGCCGGCGCTAAGCCTGGCGGACAAGTGCGATGGCTGGCGACAACAACTCATGAGCACTCCTAAAGCGGCGCCCACCGTGTTTCGCCCCGCGGCGCGTGGCGGATCGCTAGCCCTCCCTCAGGCTTGCGCCGCCCGCCGTCCCAGTTCCAGCCAATCCAACACCGCCGGCCGCCGCCACTGGCGCTCGGCGTAGGCGGCCAGCCGCGGCGGCAGGATGGCGTCGTATTGCAGCCGCTTCAACATCAGCGCCAGGTCGGTGTCGGCCAGACACCAGGCGCCGAACAGATCGCCGCCGTCGGCCGGCAGCAATTGCTCCGCCGCGGCGATCAGCTTGTGCGCCGCCTGCCGCGCTTCCGGCGCCAGGGTGCCGACCGCCGGCCGCAGAAACACCGCCTCGGTGTTGCGGTCTTCGCGCAAGGCCATCAGGTCGCTGCGCAGCCAGGCTTGCAGCTGGCGCGCGCGGGCGCGTTGGCGCAGGTCCAGCGGGTAGAGCCGGGGGCGCTCGGGATAAGCGTCTTCAAGATATTCGGCGATGGCCGAGGATTCGCTGAGTTGGAAGTCGCCGTCTTCCAGCATCGGCACGCGGGCGGTCAGCGACTGGCGCTGATAGTCCGGGGCCAGGTTGGCTTGCGCCTCAAGGCTCAAGGTCGCCAACTCGAAGGCCAGCCCTTTTTCCTTCAGGGCGACGAAGGCGGACAAGGCGTAGGGACTGAGGAAACGGGAATCGACATGCAGCAGCACGAGAGCCTCCGGAGGCGGAATACGGAACCTCAGATGCTAGCGACGTCAGACGTCCGGCGCCAGCGCCGAAACGCGAACACTGCGTTCCGGCGCGCCGCCCATTTGGGCGTTTAACCGAACAGACCGGTGGACAGGTAGCGATCGCCGCGGTCGCAAACAATGGAAACGATGACCGCGTTTTCCAGCTGGCGCGACAGGCGCAGCGCCACCGCCAGCGCGCCGCCGGACGAAGGCCCGGCCAGGATGCCCTCCTCGCGCGCCAGTTGCCGCGCCATGTCCTCCGCCTCCTGCTGGCCGACGTGCTGCAAATCGTCCAGCTGCGAGAAGTCGCAGATCTTGGGCACATAGGGATCTTCCCATTTGCGGATGCCGGCGATCTGGCTGCCCGGTTCCGGATGCACGCCCACGATCTGGATCGCCGGATTTTGCTGCTTCAGATAACGGCCGGTGCCCATGATGGTGCCGGTGGTGCCCATGCTGGACACGAAATGGGTGATGCCGCCCCGGGTGTCCCGCCAGATTTCCGGCCCGGTGCTTTCATAGTGGGCCAGCGGATTGTCCGGATTGGAAAACTGGTCGAGGATGCGGCCCTGGCCGGCGGCTTCCATCTTGCGCGCCAGGTCGATGGAACCGGGCATCGAGGCCTCCTTGGGCGTCAACACCACCTCCGCGCCGTAGGCGCGCATCGCCTGCACCCGCTCGGCGCTGGAGTTCTCCGGCATGATGAGAATCATCTTATAACCCATCATCGCCGCCGCCATCGCCAAGGCGATGCCGGTGTTGCCGCTGGTGGGCTCGATCAGGGTGTCGCCCGGCTTGATCTCGCCGCGCTCTTCGGCGCGGCGGATCATGGACAGCGCCGGCCGGTCCTTGACCGAACCCGCCGGGTTGTTGCCTTCCAGCTTGACCAGCACGGTGTTGCTGGTGACGCCGGGCAGGCGCTTGAGTCTGACCAGCGGGGTGTGGCCGACGAAATCTTCCAGATGCTTGTACACGACGCGTTCTCCAACGGGGAACGGCCATTATACCGATTGGCTATCAGCAAAGACGGAATCCTTATGTCTAAGCAAATAACCGTTGTTGCAACTATCAGCCCGCGGACGCTTCCGCCAGCATCGCCAGCAAGTCCTCAGGGAAATAGCGCTCGCCGGAAGCGGCCAGTTCGGCCGGCGACCACCAACGGCCCCGCCCCATTACCTGTCGCTCGACCTCGGTCCAGCCGGCGTCGTCCAGCCGCGCGTGCTCTAGGCGGACCAAATGGAAATGCTCGACCGCCCGCACCCGCTCGCCGTCCAGCAGCGTCAATTCGAACGAACGGCAGGCCACGACCGGGCCGGGATCGGCGATGTGATGGCCGGTCTCCTCCCGACATTCGCGCCGCGCGGCGTCGGCCAGGCTTTCGCCGTCCTCCACCTCGCCGCCCGGCGTGAACCAGTATTCGACCTGGCCCGCCGGCTGACAGGGGAACAACAGCACCCTGCCCGCCGGGTCCAGCGTCAGCAGCCGCGCCGCCTGCCGGATGCGCAGCGTCATTGCTTGATCAGCCAGTCCACGTAGCGATCCACGCCCTGCTCGACGTTGAAGAGCTCGGCGCCGTAACCGGCGCTGCGCAGCTTGCCGATGTCGGCCTGGGTGAAGCTCTGGTACTTGCCCTTGAGCGCGTCGGGGAAATCCACGTATTCGACGATGCCCTGGGCCGCCATCTCCTCCAGGCTCAGCGCCGGCTGGCCCTCATGGCGGCGGCAGGCGTTGACGGTGGCCACGGCCACGTCGTTGAACGGCTGCGAGCGGCCGGAGCCCAGATTGAAGATGCCGCTCTTTTCCGGGTGATCCAGGAAATAGAGATTGATCTTGGCCACGTCTTCCACCGACACGAAGTCACGGCTTTGCATGCCGTCGCCCCAGCCGTCCCAGCCGCCGAACAGCTTGACCTTGCCGTGCTCGCGGTACTGGTTGAAATGGTGGAAAGCCACCGAGGCCATGCGGCCCTTGTGCTGTTCGCGCGGGCCGTAGACGTTGAAATAGCGGAAGCCCACCGCCTGCGCGCTCAGGCCTTCCTTCATCCGTTGGCGCAACACCTGGTCGAACAGGAATTTGGAATAGCCGTAGACGTTGAGCGGGCCCTCGTACTGGCGCTCTTCCTTGAACACGGTGCCCTTGCCGTAGGTGGCGGCGCTGGAGGCGTAGAGGAACTGGATTTCCTCGTGCTGACAGTAGTCGAACAGGGCCAGCGTGTACTGATAGTTGTTGTCCATCATGTACTTGCCGTCGTGGTTCATGGTGTCGGAGCAGGCGCCCTGATGCAGGATGGCGGACAGCTCGCCCTCGAACTCGCCTTCCAGCAGCAGGGCCAGGAAATCGTGCTTGTCCATGTAATGGGCGATTTCGCAATCCACCAGATTGCGGAATTTGTCGCCGCTGGACAGATTGTCCACGGCGATGATGTCGGTGACGCCGCGCTCGTTCAGCGCCTTGACCAGGTTGGAACCGATAAAACCGGCGGCGCCGGTGACGACGATAGTCATGTTTTGCCTTTCCGCCGCCGGCCATCGCCAACGGCGCGGGATAGGGGTTTGCGTTTAAAAGCCGGCGCCGGGCTCGGCCAGATAGGCCCGCTCTTCCGGCGTGTCCGCGCGGCCCAGCGCGGCGTTGCGGTGCGGGAAACGTCCGAAGCGGACGATCACCTCGCGGTGGCGGTGCGCGTAATCGATGAAGCTGGCCATGGCCTTGTCCTCGGCCATGGTTTCAAACAGGCGGATGGCCTCGTCCTGATCCGCCAGCGATTCGCTGTGTTCAAACGGCAGATAAACGAAGGTGCGCGCGATAGGGGGCAGTTGCCGGTCCAGGCCCTGCTCCACCATGCGGCGGGCCAAGGCCAAGGCCTGGCCGTCGCTGGCGAAGGCTTCGGCCGAGCCGCGGAACAGATTGCGCGGGAATTGATCGGTCAGAATCAGCCAGGCCAGGCCGCGGCGGGCGTCGTCGGCGTCCGGCGGCAACTCGCCGGCGCGCGCCTGCCGCCACAGCCCCAGAAAGCGTTCGCGGATAACGCCGTCGAACACCTCGTCCTTTTTGAACCAGGCGCTGCGCGGCACCGACAGGAAGCTGTCGTCGGCGCCGCCGAACCAGAACTCTAGGATGGCATCGGTATAGTGCTGCATGCGTTCTCCTTCAGGATCTAGCCTGACTGGACGGGATCACACCGCGAAAAGTTCGCGCTGGCTGCACACCGCGGTGCCCAGCTTGCCCACCACCACGCCGGCGGCGGCGTTGGCGAGACTCATCGCCACCGGCAGCGGCTGGCCGGCGGCCAGCCCCAGGCCCAAGGTGCCGATCACGGTGTCGCCGGCGCCGGACACGTCGTAAACCTCGCGCGCGAAGGTGGGCTGATGCACCACGCCCTCGTCGCGGAACAAGGTCATGCCCTCCTCGCTGCGCGTCACCAGCAAGGCGTCCAGCGCCAAGGCGGCGCGCAAGGCCTGCGCCTTGGCGGTCAGCTCGCTCTCCGACGCCCAGCGGCCGGCCACCTGGCGGAACTCGCTGCGGTTCGGCGTCAGCAAGGTGGCGCCGGCGTATTTGCTGTAGTCGTCGCCCTTGGGATCGATCAGCACCGGCTTGCCGGCCTGGCGCGCCAGTTCGATCATCTTGCTGACGTGAGTCAGGCCGCCCTTGCCGTAGTCGGACAGGATCACCACGTCGTGCTCGGCCAGGATCTGCTGATACTCTTCCAGCTTGCCGGCCAGGATTTCATGGCTGGGCGCGTCTTCGAAATCTAGGCGGATCAATTGCTGCTGCCGCGCCACCACGCGCAATTTGATGGTGGTGGCAATGCTGGGATCGCGCTTCAGCGAGGTGGCGATGCCGTCCGCCGCCAGCAGGCGCTCCAGCGCCGAGGCGGCTTCGTCGTCGCCCACCACCGACAGCAGAGTGGCCTGGCCGCCGAGGCCGGCGATATTGCGCGCCACGTTGGCGGCGCCGCCGGCGCGCTCTTCGATGCGCTCGATCTTGGCCACCGGCACCGGCGCCTCCGGCGAAATGCGGGTGGCGTCGCCGAACCAGTAACGGTCCAGCATCACATCGCCCACCACCAGAACTTTCGCTTGCGCCAGTTCGGCGGCCAGTTTGGAGCTGTCCAGCCCCAGGTCTTGCATCAGGCCCATGGCTATCCTCAGCGGCCGATCGCGAAGTAATCGAAGCCCTGCTCGCGCATCCAGGCCGGATCGTACATATTGCGGCCGTCGAACACCAAGGGCTGCTTCAGCGCCTGCTTGACCGCGTCCAGGTCCGGCGCGCGGAACATCTTCCACTCGGTGACGATCAGCAAGGCGTCCGCCCGCTGCAGCGCCGCCATCATGTCGTCGGCGAAGCTCAGGCCGGCGATGTCGCCCATCACCCGCTGCGCTTCGTGGGTGGCCACCGGATCGAAGGCCACCACTTCCGCGCCGCGGCGGCTCAGTTCTTCCGCGATCACGCGGCTGGGCGCTTCGCGCATATCGTCGGTATTGGGCTTGAAGGCCAGGCCCCACATCGCGAAACGGCGGCCGGACAGATCCTGGCCGAAACGCGCCAGCACCTTGTCCACCAGGCGCAGCTTCTGCAGATCGTTGGCTTCTTCCACCGCCGTCAGCACGCGCAGATCATGGCCGTTTTCCTTGGCGGTCTGCACCAGGGCCTTGACGTCCTTGGGGAAGCAGGAGCCGCCGTAACCGACGCCCGGATACAGGAAGTGGTAGCCGATGCGCGGATCGGAGCCCATGCCCAAGCGCACCTGTTCGATGTCGGCTCCCAGGCTCTCGGCCAGATTGGCCAGTTCGTTCATGAAGGAGATGCGCGTCGCCAGCATGGCGTTGGCCGCGTACTTGGTCAGCTCGGCGGAGCGCACGTCCATCAGCAGCACGCGTTCGTGGTTGCGCTGGAACGGCGCGTACAGCCGGCGCATCATCGCGGCCGCGCGTTCGTCGTCGACGCCGATCACCACGCGGTCCGGGCGCATGAAGTCGTCGATGGCCGCACCCTCTTTCAGGAATTCCGGGTTGGACACCACGCTGAATTCCAGCGCTTCGCCGCGCTCGGCCAGGGTTTCCGCCACCGCGGCCTTGACCAGGTCGGCGGTGCCCACCGGCACCGTGGACTTGTCGACGATGACTTTGTAATCCGTCATATGGCGGCCGATATTGCGCGCCGCGGCCAGCACGTATTGCAGGTCGGCGGAGCCGTCCTCGTCCGGCGGGGTGCCGACGGCGATGAACTGCACGTCGCCGAAGGCCACCGATTCGGCGATGTCGGTGGTGAAGCTGAGCCGGCCGGCGGCGACGTTGCGCCGCACCATGTCTTCCAGGCCGGGTTCGAAAATGGGGATGCCGCCCTGTTTCAGGATGGCGATCTTATTGGGATCCACATCCAGGCAGCACACGTGATAGCCGGTTTCCGCCAGACACGTGCCGGTCACCAGACCGACATACCCCGTACCGATAACTGTGATTTTCATGTTTTATTGAGCCTGATAGTGCTGAATGTCTTGATTGATCGCGCGCAACACCGCCAGCGGGTCGGCGGCGCGGGTGATCGGCCGGCCTATCACCAGGTAGTCGGAGCCGGCCGCCAGCGCGGTGGTCGGCGTCATCACCCGGCGCTGATCGTCGGCGACGCTGTCCGCCAGGCGGATGCCAGGCGTCACCAGTTTGAAATCGCGGCCCAGCGCGGCTTTCAGCTCGCTGGCCTCCTGCGCCGAACACACCACGCCGTCCAGGCCGCAGTCACGGGTCAGCGCAGCCAGCCGCAGCACGTGCTCCTGCGGCGACGCGGCGATGCCGATTTCGGCCAGATCGGCGGCTTCCATGCTGGTCAGCACCGTCACCGCGATCAGCAGCGGGCGCTGGCTGTACGGCGCCAGCGCCTCGCGCGCGGCCTCCATCATCCGGCGGCCGCCGGAAGCGTGCACATTGACCATCCAGACGCCGGCTTCCGCCGCCGCCTTGCAGGCATGGGCCACGGTATTGGGAATATCGTGGAACTTCAGATCCAGGAACACCTGGAAACCCCTGGCCACCAGGCTCTCCACCAGGCTGCGGCCAGAGGAAGTGAACAACTCCTTGCCCACCTTGAGCCGGCACTCGCTCGGGTCCAGGCGGCTGGCGAAGCGCAAGGCGCTATCCGCGTCGGCGAAGTCCAGGGCCACGACGACGGGCGAAGTCGGCTGCGACGCGCCGGCTGCGATCAAAGGGTTCATGCTTGCTCCATTCTTGCCGCCGGATGCTGCCGGCGGTCTGTATTCAAATCAACGCAGCCGCTCTCCGGCGGCTGCTGATCCGCTAACCAAACCCCTGATCCCGCGTTGCGCCTCCTGGTAGTACAACGGGTACCGCCAGCGTCGGCGCGCCTTGGCTCAGGATCTCTGCGGGGTTTTGTTCGCGGCTCTTAATCTTAAGCCATGTCTTGTTACTGCGATTCCGAGCGGTTGGCGGTGAACCCTTCCCACTCGCCGCAGGCCGGGCAATGCCAGAAGAAGGCGCGCGAGCGGAAGTTGCAGCACTTGCAGCGATGCACGCTCAGGCGCTGCGCGTGCTTGAGCACCAGCGCGCGCGCCACTTCCGCGTCCATTCGGCCTTCCGGGCTCAGTTCGTCCATCTGCGCCTCGATCAGCCGGTAGACGCCGGACAGGCTGGGACGCGCGTGCACGCCCTCGCGCGCCACTTCCAGCGCCTTTTCCTCGCCCTCGTAAGTGGCGATCTTCTGGTACAACAGATCGGTCAGCTCCAGCTGCGGGAAGGTCTTCTGATAGCCGCGCAGCAAGGCGATGCCTTCCAGCGGCTTGTCCAGCCGCTCGTAGGCGTCGAACAGCCGCTCTGCGGCCATCGACAGGTATTCGTAGTTCTGCTTTTCGATGTTCTGCCAAGCCGCGATCGCCGCTTCCACATGGCCGCCGGCGAACTCGATGTCGCCGAGGATCAGGCTGGCGCGCACGCATTTGCGGTTGGCGGAAAACGCCTCGTCCACGTAGTGGCGCGCCTGCTCGCTATTGGATTTGTACAACTCGCCCTGGGCCAGCTCGCAATAGAACTGCGCCACTTCGTGCTGGAAGGAATGCGCGTCGCTGCGCAACTCCTTGGCGGTGGCGATGGCCTTGTGCCAGTCGCGGTCCTGCTGGTAGATGTCCAGCAGCTGACGGCGCGCCGCCAGGCCCATATTGCCGTCCTGCAGCTTGATCAGTATCTCTTCCGCCCTGTCCACCAGGCCGGCTTTGCGGAAATCCTGGGCCAGTTCGAAGCGCACCGCGTCGCGGTGCTCGGCCGGCAGGTCCGGCGCGTCCAGCATGCGCTGATGCAGGCGGATGGCGCGATCGTTCTCGCCGCGCTTGCGGTACAGCTTGCCCAGGGTGTGCTGCAGCTCCAGCGCCGAGCCTTGCTGGCGCGCCACTTCGGCCAAGGCCGAGGCGGCGATGTCGGTCTTGTCCTCCACCAGCGCGTCCAGACCGCGGAAAAAGCCGGTCGGCACCGCTTTCGCCTGCTTCAGCACCGTGCGCATGTCCACGCGCGCGGCAAACCAGCCCAGGCCGAAAAAGGCCGGAAACAATAGCAACCACCACAAATCCAGTTCCAACAGCAATCCTTTCCGGACAAACAACAACAGCCGCTCCGGGCGGCATCATCAAGAACGGCGGTTTGAATCGCGGCGGCGCCTAAGCGCGGCGCCGGCTCGTTTCGCCGCTCGCGCCAGGCTTAATCGGCGATCGCGTCGCTGGGATCGCTGATCACCTTGCTGGCGGGAGGACGGTTGCGCAATTCTTTTTTCAATTGGGAAAGCTCTTTCCGGCTGCGCAGATAATAGCCGAGCGTGGCGAGCAAACCAACCAGCGCGCCAACCACGAAAAACAGCAGCAGAAACACGATCAGCGGCGCGGACCAGGACTGGCCGAAGAACAATTTGAATTCAACCGCATGGCTGTTTTGCACGGTGACCGCGATCAGGAATACCAACAGGGCCAATTCAACGATACGAAGCAGGTAACGCATGATCTCGCTCGATTTGTTTGCCGGAGTGCAAGTTTAAACGATAGCCCGGCGCAACCCAAGCTGGAATTTCAGCCGCGCAAAGAAAAAGCGCCGCAAAAAGCGGCGCTTCGGATTCGCTAGACAGGGCATGAAGGCCTAGGCTTCGCTCTGCTCCAACAGGGACAGATCGACGCGTTCGCGCAATTCTTTGCCCGCCTTGAAATGCGGCACATATTTCTCAGGAACCGAGACGCTGGTGCCCGACTTGGGGTTGCGGCCAATCCGCGGCGGACGGTAGTTCAAATCGAAACTACCGAAACCGCGGATTTCAATCCGGTTTCCCTGCGCCAGGTTATTGGCCATCGCATCCAGAATGGTTTTGACGGCCAACTCAGCGTCTTTGTAGACCAACTGAGAATTGCGCTCGGCGAGTCGTTCCGACAGCCTAGCGATCAGCTCAGATTTGGTCATGTCTCAATTACTCGTTAGAGCCGGACAGTTTTGCCTTCAGCAGGGCACCCAGATTGGTGGTGCCAGCGGAAGCGCTGTCAACGGACAGGCTCTTCAGAGCAACGTTGTCTTCCTGAGCGTCTTTAGCCTTGATGGACAGGCTGATGTTGCGGGACTTGCGGTCCACGGCGATGATCACGGCTTCCACTTCTTCGCCGTCCTTCAGAACGGAGCGAGCGTCTTCCACGCGGTCGCGGGACAGTTCGGAAGCGCGCAGGTAGCCTTCAACATCGGTGTCCAGAGTCACGACGGCGCCTTTGGCGTCAACAGACTTCACGGTGCCCTTAACCAGAGCGCCCTTGTCGTTCATCGCAACGAAGTTGTTGAACGGATCGCCTTCCATCTGCTTGATGCCCAGGGAAATGCGCTCTTTCTCAACGTCGATGGACAGAACAACGGCTTCAACCTCGTCGCCCTTCTTGAACTTGCGAACGGCTTCTTCGCCGGCTTCGTTCCAGGACAGGTCGGACAGGTGAACCAGGCCGTCGATGCCGCCCGGCAGGCCAACGAACACGCCGAAGTCGGTGATGGACTTGATCGCGCCCTTCAGCTTGTCGCCTTTGTGGAAGTTGTCGGCAAACTCGTTCCACGGGTTGGCCAGGCACTGCTTCATGCCCAGGGAGATGCGACGACGGTCTTCGTCGATTTCCAGGATCATGACTTCCACTTCGTCGCCAACCTGAACTACCTTGGACGGGTGTACGTTCTTGTTGGTCCAGTCCATTTCGGACACGTGCACCAGGCCTTCGATGCCTTGTTCGATTTCCACGAACGCGCCGTAGTCGGTCAGGTTGGTCACCTTGCCGAACAGACGGGTGCCGGACGGGTAGCGGCGGGACAGGCCCACCCACGGATCTTCGCCCAGTTGCTTCAGACCCAGGGATACGCGGTTCTTCTCTTGGTCGAACTTCAGTACCTTGGCTTCCACTTCGTCGCCCACGGCCAGAACTTCGGACGGGTGCTTCACGCGGCGCCATGCCAGGTCGGTGATGTGCAGCAGGCCATCGATGCCGCCCAGGTCAACGAACGCACCGTAGTCGGTGATGTTCTTGACGATACCCTTGATGATGGCGCCCTCTTTCAGGGTTTCCAGCAGAGCTTTGCGCTCTTCGCCCAGGGTTTCTTCCAGCACGGAACGACGGGACACAACCACGTTGTTGCGCTTGCGGTCCAGCTTGATGACCTTGAATTCGATCTGTTTGTTTTCGTACGGGGTGGTGTCTTTCACCGGACGCACGTCAACCAGGGAACCCGGCAGGAAGGCGCGGATGCCGTTGACCATAACGGTCAGGCCGCCTTTCACTTTGCCGCTGATCAGACCGGACAGGATCTTGCCGGTTTCCAGAGCCTCTTCCAGCTCCACCCAAGCGGCCAGGCGCTTGGCTTTTTCGCGGGACAGCTTGGTTTCGCCAAAGCCGTTTTCCAGCGCGTCGATGGCGACGGTAACGAAGTCGCCGATGGCCACTTCGACCACGCCTTGGTCGTTCTTGAATTCTTCAGCCGGGATCAGGGACTCGGACTTGAGGCCTGCGTTCACGGTTACAAAGTTGGAATCAACTGCTACGACTTCGGCAGTGATCACCTCGCCCACGCGCATGTCGTGAAGGGTCAGGCTTTCCTCAAACAGCTGAGCGAAGTTTTCCATGGAGAGGGTAGTCATCAAGCGTACTCTCGGTGCGCGCCTTGCGGCGTGCGGGGTTAGGGTTGCACAACGGGTTTATTGCCTTGCAGCATTTTCACCCGACAAAAAAATCATAGGCCGGAGACCTGTCTTTCCTCGAACCAACGCAGAACCTGTGCGACCGCCTGGTCGATGGTCAGCTCCGTGGTGTCGAGCAAAAAGGCGTCCGGCTCCTGGCGCAGCGGCGCTACCGGCCGGGCGGCATCGCGCGCGTCCCGATCGATAATGTCCTGCAGAATCTGTGGGAGATTAGCAGAATCTCCCTTGCCGATCAACTGCTTATAGCGACGTTCGGCGCGCTCCTCGGCGCTGGCGGTCAAAAACACCTTCAAGGCGGCGGCGGGAAACACCACGGATCCCATGTCGCGGCCGTCCGTCACTAGGCCCGGCAACTGGCAGAAATCGCGTTGGCGCTGCAACAGCGCGGCGCGCACCGCCGGCAGCGCGCCCACCTTGGACGCGCCGATGCCGATGTCTTCGCTGCGGATCGCCGCGCTGGCGTCGTTGCTCTCCAGCCACACCGCGCCGTCGGCGAACTCCGCCGGCAGGCCGGCGGCGGCGGCGGCCAGCCCCGGCTCGTCGTCCCAGCCGATATTGTGACGCTGCGCGAACAGCGCCAGCAGGCGGTAAAGCGAGCCCGAATCCAGATAATGAAAACCCAGCCGCGCGGCGACCAGGGCGGCGACGGTGCCCTTGCCCGAGGCGGACGGGCCGTCGATGGCGATGACAGGTGCGGTCATGTACAGACGATGTCCTTGCAGAAATTCGCGCCGGCCGCCGCAACGGGCAACCGGCCAAACCGTCGATTTTATCTCAAGCCGCCGGCCGGCACAGCAAGATTCTACGGCGCGCGCGCCGCGGCCGCGCCGCAACGCGGGGTTTGCGCAAAGACCTTGCTGGCGGTTACATTGTCCGACGGGCGCCGCGGCGCCCTCCGCCAATCCCAAGAACACAAGATCCCGAACCGCCATGGAACAACTGCATCTCGCCCCCGTCCGCCGCCTGTCCGGCGCCATCAAGCTGCCCGGCTCCAAGAGCATCTCCAACCGCACCCTGCTGCTGGCCGCGCTGGGCAGCGGCAGCACCCTGGTGCGCGAGCTGCTGGATTCGGACGACATCCGCCACATGCTGGCGGCGTTGAAACTGCTGGGGGTGGAGATCGAACAGATAGGCGACAGCCGCGACTTCCGCGTGCAGGGCGTGGGCGGCGAATTTCCAGTCAAGAGCGCGGACCTGTTCCTCGGCAACGCCGGCACCGCCTTCCGCCCGCTGACCGCGGCGCTGGCGCTGATGCAGGGCGATTACCAGCTCAGTGGCGTGCCGCGCATGCACGAACGGCCGATCGGCGATCTGGTGGACGCGCTGCGCGAGGCCGGCGCCCGGATCCAATACCAGGGCCAGCCCGGCTACCCGCCGCTGGCCATCGCGCCGGCGCGGCTGGAGGCCGGCCGCCCGATCCCGGTCAAGGGCAATGTGTCCAGTCAGTTCCTCACCGCCCTGTTGATGGCGCTGCCGCTGACCGGCGAAACCGCGGTGATCGAAGTCGACGGCGAACTGATCTCCAAACCCTATATCGAAATCACCCTCAACCTGATGGCGCGCTTCGGCGTGCGGGTTGAGCGCGACGGCTGGCGGCGCTTCACCATTCCCGGCGGCCAGAGCTATATTTCCCCGGGCGAAGTTCACGTGGAGGGCGACGCCTCCAGCGCGTCCTACTTCCTCGCCGCCGGCGCGCTGGCGGGCGGCCCGGTGCGGGTGGAAGGCGTGGGCGCGGACAGCATACAGGGCGACGTCAAGTTCGCCGACGCGCTGCGTCTGATGGGCGCCGAGGTCAGCATGGGCCCCAACTGGATCGAAGCCAGCGCCCGCCTGCCGCTCAAGGCGATAGACGCGGACTTCAACCACATCCCGGACGCGGCGATGACGCTGGCGGTGGCGGCGCTGGCCGCCGACGGCACCAGCACGCTGCGCAATATCGAAAGCTGGCGCGTCAAGGAAACCGACCGCCTGAGCGCGATGGCCGCCGAACTGCGCAAGGTGGGCGCCGTGGTGGAGGAAGGCCAGGACTACATCCGCATCACCCCGCCGTCGGCCTTGACGCCCAACGCCGAAATCGATACCTACGACGACCACCGCATGGCGATGTGCTTCTCGCTGGTCTCGCTGCTGGGCGCGCCGGTCACCATCAACGACCCCAAGTGCGTGGCCAAGACCTTCCCGGATTACTTCGACGCGCTGGCGGCGCTGCGCGGTCAGGAATAAGAAGACGTCCTTGAGCCTGTCACCATAGCCAACAGACTCTCGCGTCCTCCCAGCCCCGCTCCGGCGGGGCTTTGTCTTGCCCGCCGCTTGCGTCCAGCCCGCCGATAAAACACAATATATGGATTAAAAAAACAGAAAGCACCTACATCATGGAAAATTTCTTCGCTCTGCGCCGCCAGTTCATGCACCAGTTCGACATTCCCAGCCCGCAGCGGCCGCAATGGCAGCCGCAACAGCTGGCGATGTGGGAAACCATGCTGGGCGAGGAACTGGCGGAATTCCAGCAGGCTCTGGCCGATTACAAGCGCCAGGACGGCGACGAGGCGGAACGCGCGCGGCGCATGGCGGAACTGCTGGCCGAAGGCGTGGACGTGCTCAATGTGCTCAGCGGCCTGCTGATGTCGCAAGGCCTGCCGCTGGAAGACATGTTCCGGGAAATCCACGCCGCCAATATGCGCAAATGCGTGGGCGGCAAGATTGTGCGCCGCGAGGACGGCAAGGTGCTGAAGCCGGCCGGCTGGCAGCCGGCCGACAAGGAGGGGGTGATACGCCGGGCGCTGGAGTTCTGAGAACCTGTTCAAAGTCTGCTGCGCGTCGTGGGCCTTACACGGCGAGCACGACTTCGAAATGCTCATGCGCCAAACGCGCACTCCGCTCTCTCAACCGCAACGCTTTGTCTCGCCTTAACTTTGAACAGGCTCTGAGAGCCCGATAAAGCCCGCCGCGCGTCGGCGACGACGACGATCTAGTGATCGCGCCGCGCGAACAGCCGGGCGATGCCGTGGTAATGCGGCTGGCCGTGGCCCACGTCCAGCGCGTATTCCTCCTGATAAGCCAGCAGGCTCAGCGCCGAGAACTGCCGGCGCAGCTCGCCGGACTGATAGTAGTGCTTGACGTAGGAAGCCGTTTCGCTGGCCACCCGCCCCTGGGCGTCGCAGCCCGGATCGTCGACCATGAACACCGACACGAACAGATAACCGCCCGGCTCCAGCGCGGCGGCCATCTGGCGCGCCAGCGCCTCGCCCTCGTTCGCGCCCAAATGGTCCAGCGAAGTATTGGCGACGATCAGCCGGTAACGCTCCGGCTCCAGCTCCAGGCCGGCCAGATCCGCCACCTTGCCGCCCACGTTCAGCCTGCGCTGGTCCGCCGCCTCGCCCAGGCTGGCGATCGCCTCCGCCGAGCCGTCCACCGCCGTCATCGCGAAGCCCTGCTGCGCCAGGAACAAGGCGTTGCGGCCCTGGCCGCAACCCAGATCCAGGCCGGCGCCGCCGCCCGCGACATGATATTTTTCCAAGTACTGAACCAAGGACGGGGACGGTTTGTCCCCGTAGAAAGACGTGCTCGAACGATACACGCCGTCGAATCCCGCTGCTGTCATGATGATGTCCCCGCTTCGGCTGCCCGCCTGATCGGCCCACCGCGGCCCGAATCTGCCGTCCGGGATACCTGTACGATAGGCCACCTACCATTTTGGACAGCATAGACGATGTCCCCAGCAAGAACATCCCTATCGATTTAGCTATTCATCAAATCATTTGCGGCAGCGCGTGCAGGGACTGCGCCGGCAGCATTTCCAGCAGCAACCAGATCGCGGTCACCGCCAGCATCGCGGCCATGCCGCAATTGAAAACGCGCAGCCGGCGCGGCGACGCCAGGAAGCGGCGCGCGGCCACGCCGGACCCCGCCCACAGGGCAATGCAGGGCAGGCCGATGACGAAGGTCAAGGCGGCGAACAGCAGGCCCGCGTGCCAGGCGTTCATCTTGGCCGGCAGAAACACCATGGCGATATTGAAGCCCATCAGCCACACTTTGGGGTTCAGCCAATTGAACAGCACTCCGCCCCAGAAGCCCATCGGCGCGCCGCCGGATTCGCCGGCGGCCGGCGCCGAGCGCGCCATGCCCCAGGACAGCCACAGCAGATAAAGACAACCGGCCATCGCCAGGTAAAGCTGCACCGAGGCGATGACGGCGATCAGGCTACCCAGAAACACCGTCAGCAAGCCCACCTGCACCGACAAGCCCAGCGACATACCCAGCAAGGCCGGCACCGTGCGGGAAAAACCGTGATTGACCCCGGACGAGGCCAGCACCAGGTTGTTCGGCCCCGGCGTGATCGACATCACCAACAAATAAGTCACCAATGCAACAAAATTCATTACCGTTCCAGCCCATTGAAGGCGCCAGGATGGTCCGGGCGCGGTTTGTTTTCAATGCGAGAATGATAACGCCGCGGCAAGGACGAATACAGATTCAGAAAAATTGAATTGGAACCATAACAGTTATAAAATAACAAAACTGTTATGGTCGCTTTTTCCGGAAATTGTACCGATGGCGACCCTCATATCTGTCAGCGAGGCCCAAGCATGAGCGACGAACCCCTGTACCAGCAGTTGGTCAACGAATGGATCACCCTGATCCAGACCGGGGTGGTGCAACCCGGCGAACGGCTGCCCTCGGTGCGCAAGGCCTGCGAGATGCACAAGGTCAGCCCGTCCACCATCCTGCTGACCTACCGCACGCTGGAGGACCGCGGCCTGATCGAGGCGCGGCCGCAGTCCGGCTTCTACGTCAAATCCGCCGCCACCCTGCCGCTGCCGCGCATGCGCCGGCAAAGCGCCGCCCACCACGCCGGCGAAGTGGTGGACCAGATCGAGGCGGTGATGACGGCGCAAACCCGAGAGGACTTCATCGATCTGTCGCTGGCCAGCCCGCGCGGCAGCGACTTCTACCCCACCACCCGCTTCAAGCACATCATGGGGCGGCTGCTGCGCCAGCACCCGGAGCTGACCACCGACTACCCGTTCCCGCCCGGCTCGGAGCGGCTGCGCCGCCAGATCGCCCAGCGCGCGGTCAGCTGGGGCTGCGTGCTGGCCGCCGAGGACCTGGTGATCACCAACGGCTGCACCGAGGCGCTGCAACTGGCGCTGCGCGCCTGCTGCAAGCCGGGCGACACCGTGGGTCTGGAATCGCCCACTTATTTCGCGCTGCTGCCCACGCTGAAGAACCTGGGCCTGAGCGTGATCGAGATTCCCACCCACCCGGCCAACGGCCTGTCGCTGGACGCGCTGGAGCTGCTGCTGTCGGAAAAGCGGCTGAACGCCATCGTGGCCATGCCCACGGTGCACAACCCGCTGGGCTGCACCATGCCGGCCGAGGCCAAGCAAAGACTGGCGGCCTTGGTCAACGAGCATCAGGTGCCGCTGATCGAGGACGTGCCGCACGCCGACCTGCATTACGACGGCGCCACTCCGGACGCGGTCAAGGCCTACGATCGGGACGGCTGGGTGCTGCTGTGCTCCAGCTACAGCAAGACGCTGGCGCCGGGCTTTCGCATCGGCTGGATCGCGCCCGGGCGCTTTTTGCGCGAAGTGACGCGGCTGAAGTTCGCCAGTTCGCTGGCCCAGCCGCGGCTATTGGAGGAAACGCTGGCGGAATACCTGGAAACCGGCGGCTACGACCACCACCTGCGGCTGATACGCCGCCATTTCATGAGCCAGATGGAGCGGCTGCGCGGCACCGTCGCCAGTTGTTTTCCGGCGCAGACGCGAGCCACCTCGCCGTCCGGCGGCTGCCTGCTGTGGGTGGAGCTGCCCAGCGGGGTGGACACCATGACCTTGTTCCAGACGGCGCTGGCCGAGCGCATCACCGTCGCGCCCGGCACGCTGTACTCGGCCAAGGGCCGCTACCGCAATTGCGTGCGGCTGTCCTGCTGCTATCCGTGGAACCCGGCGTACGAACGCGCCTTGCGGCGCGTTGGGGAATTGGCGGGGGAAATGGCCGACTGAATCAGGCCGGACGGCCGCTACGCGGCGGCTGGCCGCGCACGGCGGCGCGCGAAGAGGCCGGCGCCGAAGACGGCGCGACCGCCGGCGCGTGCTGCGGCGCGGACGCGGGCGGCGTCGCCTGGGCCGGCAACGGGCCGCCCGGCTCGCGGCCGGCCGGTTCGCGCGCGAACTGGGTGTCGTCCGCCTTGCCCGGCGACAGCCAGCGCACCGCGGACAGATCGCCGTCCACCTTGGCCTTGGCCACGTCCTTGCAGGTCAGGCACACCGGCACGCCCTTGCGCGCCTTCAAGGCCTGGTCCACCCGCGCGCCGAACACCACCGCGGACTTCTGCTTCTGCCAGGCCAGCAGCGTTTCCGCCAGCATCGGGAAAGAGGGATCGTCCTGCTTGTAGTGGTTGCGGTAAGCGGTCAGCCACAGTTCGCCGGCGGCGTCCTGGTTCAGCAACACGGTCTGATAAGCCACCGTGACCGCGTCGCCTCGGACCACGGTTTTGGACAGCGACAGGGCGTCGTCGTTTTTCATCCGCACGCAGCCGTGGCTGCGGAAGCCCGGCACCGAGCCGGGCGCGTTGGTGCCGTGGAAGCCCAGGCCCAGCTTGGCCTCGCCGAAACGGATGAACACCGGGCCCAGCGGGTTCTTGGGCCCAGGCGGCACCACGGTCTGCACTTCCTTGCCGCTGCGGCGCATTTCTTCCTGAATGGAGCGCGGCACATGCCAGGCCGGCGCCTTGTAGATGCCGGTGATGTCGAAGCTGCCGGTCGGGGTCTGGGTCAGCATCTTGCCCACCGCCACCGGGTAGATTTTGGACAGCCTGCCGTCCTGGTACTGGAACAGCCGCGCCTGCGGCAGATTCAACACCAGATGCAGGCCCGCGGGGTTGACCTGCACATCAGGCTCGGGAATCACCGCCGCGCCGACCAACGGCGTCACGCCAAGCCCAAGCCACCCCAACAGCCCAACACATCGCTTCAACATACCGCACCATATCTAAAATCACTATTGTTCGATTCTAACAGAAAGCGTGGGAAAGCAAGATTCTGACTATTACCAAGCCCTCCGCCCCGCCCGACCGCCGCTAATATTGTCGGTTTTACGCCAGCATAGCCGGCTTTGGCTCAAAGTTCCGGCCAATGCGCCAAGACCCAGGCCGCCGCGTACAAACGGGCGTGGGCCATCAGGCGGAGCCAAGCGCGCGCGCCCTACCCTGCAGGCTGAACAGCACCAGGCAGGCAGTCGCAGTCGGCTCGGCCTCGGCCACCGACAAAAAACCCCTGCGCGCCGGCGGATAATTTGAGAAAATCGCCGCTTTCCGTTTGATTTTCCAAGCAACACCATGACGCACAAACAGACTATCGCCCAGGTCGAGTCGCTGGACCACGAAGGCCGGGGAGTCGCCCACGTCGATGGCAAGACCATTTTCATCGACGGCGCGCTGCCTTATGAAACCGTGGTCTACAGCGCCTATCGCAAGAAGTCTTCCTACGAAAACGCCAACACCAGCCAGGTGCTGAAGGAAAGCTTTCTGCGCACGCAGCCGCGCTGTCCGCATTACGGCACCTGCGGCGGCTGTTCGATGCAGCATGTGGAGTTCAGCGCCCAGGTGGCGGTCAAGCAAAGGGTGCTGGAAGACAATCTGGCCCGCATCGGCCGGGTCAAGCCGCAACAGGTGCTGACCCCCATCGCCGGCCCGGCCTGGCACTACCGCCACCGCGCGCGGATGTCGGCGCGGCTGGTGGAGAAAAAGGGCGGCGTGCTGGTGGGCTTCCACGAGAAGCGCTCCACCTACATCACCGATATGCGCGAGTGCCACATCCTGCCGCGCCATATCTCGGACCTGATCGTGCCGCTGCGCGAGATGATCTACAAACTGTCGATCAACAACCGCATGCCCCAGGTGGAGCTGGCGGTGGGCGACAAGGTGGACATCCTGGTGTTCCGCAATATGGAAGCCATCAACGACGCCGACCACGCCTTGTTGCGCGCCTTCTCCGACGCCCACGGCAGCAAGGAGCGGCCGCTGCAAATGTGGTTGCAGCCCAAGGGGCCGGACACCTGTTATCCGGTCTACCCGCTGGACGCGCCCAAGCTGACTTACAGCTTGCCGGAATACCGCGTGGAAATGCCCTACTACCCCACCGAGTTCACCCAGGTGAACCCCGAAATCAATGCGGTGATGGTGGCGCGCGCGCTAAAATTCCTGGACCCGCAGCCGGGCGAGCGCATCGCCGACATGTTCTGCGGCATCGGCAACTTCACCCTGCCCATCGCCCGCTCCGGCGCCAGCGTGCACGGCATGGAGGGCAGCCAGCCCCTGGTCAAGCGCGCGGTGGAAAACGCCACCCACAACGGCTTGCAGGACCAGGTCAGCTATGAAATGGCCAATCTGTTCGACGTCACAGAGGAATCCTTCGCCGCGCTCGGCCGCTTCGACAAGATGCTGGTGGACCCGCCGCGCGACGGCGCGGTGCAGCTGTTGAAGGCCATCACCGAAGACACCGCGCCCAAGCGCATCGTCTACGTGTCCTGTAACCCGGCCACGCTGGCGCGCGACGCCAATGTGCTGGTGCACACCAAGGGCTACACGCTGAAGGCGGCCGGCATCATCAATATGTTCCCGCACACCGCCCACGTGGAATCCGTGGCCTGGTTCGAAAAGACCGGCCCGTGCAAGAGCCGCAGCGAAATCGCCGTGATCGAAGCCGCCGAAGAAGCCGAACGCGAAGCGGTCAAGGCGGCGCAGCGCGCCGAAGCGGCGGCGGAAGCCGCCAAGAAGGAGCGGGAACTGGCGGAAAAGGCCGCGGCCAAGCAAGCGCGCCGCGATTATTATTTCGCCGAGCAAGCGCGCCGCGAAGCGGAACAGCAAGCGCAGTAGACCCGTATGCGACAAGCCTCCGGCCATGGCCGGGGGCTTTATTTTTGCCGTCGCCGCGCAGCTTGTTTGATCAAACCGGCTGGTTTGCGATGGCGGATAAGCGCACAGTGGCGGGCGAATGCGTTTTACATGGAATCCTCGATAGCTTCATGTCAAAATTCGCCGTTCGCCTAATCAACAATACCAAGCACACACAGCGGGCACGCCCGCCAAACGTCGCCGCTCCTGCCTGAAGGGCGGCCCATCAAGGCAATAAACATGCACATATTTCAATTCGTCTTCGGACTGCTGGTTGTCTTCCTGCTGACCCAATTGGTGGCGCGCGACCGCAAGAACATCAAGATCCGCTACGTGCTGCAACTGGTGGCGGTGGAACTGGCGCTGGCCTATTTCCTGCTGCACTCCAGCTACGGCCTGACCCTGGTGGGCGGCGTGGCCGGCGTGTTCGACAAGCTGATGAGCTACGCCGGCGAAGGCACCAACTTCGTGTTCGGCGGCCTGCTCAACCAGGGCGAGTTCAGCTTCTTCCTCAAGGTGCTGATGCCCATCGTCTACATCTCGGTGCTGATCGGCATCCTGCAGCACATCCGCGTGCTGCCCTGGGTGATACGCGGCATAGGCTGGGTGCTGGCCAAGATCAGCGGCATGGGCAAGATCGAATCCTTCAACGCCGTCGGCTCCATGATCGTCGGCCAGTCCGAGAACTTCATCGCCTACAAGAACATCATCGGCAGCTTCTCGGAAAAGCGCATGTACACGCTGGCCGCCACCGCGATGTCCACGGTGTCGATGTCCATCGTCGGCTCCTATATGCAGATCATCCAGCCGCGCTACGTGGTCACCGCGCTGATCCTCAACCTGTTCAGCACCTTCATCGTGCTGTCGCTGATCAACCCCTACGACGCCAGCCAGGACGACGACGAGCTGATCAGCGCCGAAGCCGCCCACCGCATGTCCTTCTTCGAAATGCTGGGCGACTACATCATGGCCGGCTTCAAGATCGCCGTGATCGTCGGCGCGATGCTGATCGGCTTCATCGCGCTGATCACCACCGTCAACCACATCTTCGATGCCATCTTTGGCGTCAACTTCCAGTACGTGCTGGGCTATGTGTTCTACCCGCTGGCCTGGCTGATGGGCATCCCGGCCGCCGACATCATGCCGGCCAGCAGCATCATGGCCACCAAACTGGTGACCAATGAATTCGTGGCGATGATGGAACTGAAAAAGCTCACCTCCCAGTTGTCGGAATACACCATAGGCGTGATCTCCATCTTCCTGGTGTCCTTCGCCAACTTCAGCTCCATCGGCATCATCGCCGGCGCGGTCAAGGGCCTGGACGAGGAGCGCGGCAATATGGTGTCCCGCTTCGGCCTGAAACTGGTGTACGGCTCCACCCTGGTCAGCATCCTGTCGGCGCTGATCGGCGGCCTGGTGCTGTAAAAGCCTCTACGCCCCTCCCGCCAACGGGCCCGGCCGCTGCCGGGCCTTTTTCATGCCTCCGCTCAAGCCACCTTGTCGAGAAAAATCAGCTTGATCGGTTCCGCCAGCAATTCGTCGAAGCGCTGTTCGAAAGCCTGGAAATAAGGCGCGGCCAAGTGCTCGTCCAGCGCGGAACGGCTGACGAAAGCTTCCCGCATGTAAAAGCTGCCCGGCTCGTCCTTGAGCTCGAACAGGGTGTAATCGAGATTGCCCGCCTCGCGGCGGGTAGGTTCGACCAAGGCGGTCAGCGCCGCGCGAAGCGCTTCGCGCTGGCCGGGCCTGGCCTTGAGCACGGCGATGCTGATCAGGGGCGATGTCGTCATGACGTGGTTTCTCCGTAGTTGAAATGATGAATCGGCGGCGGCGCGCTTGCCGACGCCTCAGGCGGCCAGTATGGCGACGCCGCTCGCGGCCAAACAGGCCGGGCGCGCGCAGACTCTTTCAATCCGCGTTTGAAAACGCCGCGCCGCGCGCCGCACCATAAAAAAACCCGGCTCAGCCGGGTTTCCTTCTTGATTGCAAACAGCCTCACACCTTGGGCCAGGCGATGGGCCGGTAATCCGGCAAGCCGTCCTTGAACGGCGGAATCCGCTCGCCCTCCATCAAGGGCCGCACATAGTCGAGGAAGGCCGGCGTCACGCTGAAGCCGTCGGCGCCGATGAATTCCGGCGGCAGCCGCTTCTCCTGATCGCCCACCACCGCCAGCGGCACTTCCACCACGTCCCAGCAATAGGGATGGTTCTGGACGCGCTTGATGCCGGCCATCACCCCGCTCTTGCCGGCCAGCAGCCACTCCACCGCCCGCTCGCCCATGATGTAGGCCTGACGCACGTCCATGCTGGATCCCAGATGGCCGCCGGCGCGCTGCAGATAATCCACCTGCGCCACGTGCGCGGAAATGCCGCGTTCGCGCAGCAGCAGCTGGGCGATCCAGTGGCCGGCGCCGCCCAGTTGCTCGTGGCCGTAGACTTCGGACTTCTTGGCTTCGGCGACGAAGCGGCCGTCGGCGTCGGTAATGCCCTCCGCCACCGCGATCGCGCATTGGCCGAAGCGCGCCAGCCTGTCGTCCACCGCGGCGAGGAAGCGCTCGGCGTCGAAGGCCACTTCCGGCAGCAGCAGCAAATGCGGCGCTTCGCGCTCGTTGCGCGCCGCCGCCGCGCAAGCCGCAGCCAGCCAGCCGGTGTGGCGGCCCATGGTTTCCATGATGAAGACCCGGCCCCAGCCCATGCTGGTCATGTCCAGGCCCACCTCGCGCATCGCGCTGGCCAGGAATTTGGCGGAGGAGCCGTAGCCGGGGCTGTTGTCGGTGCCCACCAGGTCGTTGTCTATGGTCTTGGGAATGCCCACCACCTTGAGCGGATAAGCCATATGGCGTTCGAACTCCGCCAGCCTTTCGGCGCAGCCCAACGAACCGTTGCCGCCGTTGACCAGCAGATAATGGATGTCGTGCCGGGCCAGCACTTCGCGCAGCCGTCTCCAGTCGTCGCCGGCCTCGGCGAAGCCGCCTATCATGCGCCGGCTGACGCCGAAGCTGCCGCCGGGCATGAAGGCCAGTTGGGCGATGGCCTCGTCCGACACCGCGTCGGTGTCGCACAAGCGGTCCTCCAGCAAGCCGGCCAGACCGTCGAAAGCGCCGTACATCGACAGGCCGCGCTTGCGCGCGGTTTCAATCGCGCCCTGCGCGGAAGCGTTCAACACCGCAGTCGGGCCGCCCGACTGCAAATATACGGCACGGGGTTTGGACATCATCGCCACCTGGAGAAATGGAGAATCAAACGGCGCGGCGCGCGGCCGGGCCGGGAATACCACAAACATACCACTGGCCGGAAAGCCGCCTCAAGCCGGACGGCGCCGCCATTCCCCATTTCCTTGACCGGCGGCAAATCCGCGCGCAAGTTGCCGCCGCGCTACAGCCGGCCTTGGCCCGCCTAATCCCAGCGCGGGCTGAACTCCGGATTGGCCAACCGTTCGCCGCGCTCCAGACCGGCGATGGCCTCCATGTCATCCTCGCTCAAGCTGAGCGTTTCCGCCGTCAGGTTGGCGGCCAGATTAGCGCGCCGAGTGGACGACGGGATCACCGACAACCCCTGGCGCAGCAGCCAGGCCAGCGCCACCTGTGCCGGGCTGGCCTGATGGCGCGCGGCGATCCGCTGCAACAGCGGCTCCGCCATCACCTTGCCGTAAGCCAGCGGCATATAGGCGGTGACCGGCACCCCCTGTTCGCGGCAGAAGTCCAGCAACTTGCGGTTTTGCAGGAAGGGATGCGCCTCCACCTGCTGGCTGGCGATCTCCCCCGGCCCCAAGGCCGCCAGCGCCTGGCGCAGATGGGCGATGGTGAAATTGGACACGCCTATCCGCCGCGTCAGCCCCTGCTGCCGGGCCTCGGCCAGCGCCTCCATGTATTCCGCCACCGGCAGCGCGTCGCCGGGCGACGGCCAATGGATCAGCGTCATGTCCACCTGTTCCACGCCCAACAGCTCCAGGCTGCGGCGCAGGCTGTCCGCCAGACGCTCCCGGCCCAGGTTCTCGGTCCAGATCTTGGTGGTGACGAAGACCTGCTCGCGCGGCAGCCCGCTCCGGCGCAAGGCCAGGCCCACCTCGGCCTCGTTGCCGTAGATCTGCGCGGTGTCGATGTGGCGATAACCCAACTCCAGCCCGGTCAACACCGAGTCCACCACCTGCTGTCCTTCCAGACGGAAGGTTCCCAAACCAATTTTCGGCATATCCATGAATGAACTTCCTTTCCGTTGCGCGCCCCGCGGCGCTGCGTGTTTCAAGTCTTGATCCTGCGGTCAAACCGGCTGCGAACACAGCGCCGGCGTCCGCGCCGCGCGGCGGTCCAGCGCGCCGGACCAGGTGGTCAAGGCCAAGGCCGCCAGCACCACCAGCGCGCCTATCCAAGGCGTGGCCAGCAAACCCAGCTCCGCCACCACCCAGCCGCCGGCCCAGGCGCCGCCGGCGATGCCGACGTTGAAGGCGGCGATGTTCAGGCCGGAGGCCACGTTCACCGCTTGCGGCGCGTCGCGTTCCGCCTGCCGCACCACATAGAGCTGCAAACCGGCCACATTGCCGAAGGCCACCGCGCCCCAGGCCAGCACCGTGGCCACCACCCAGGCCGGCGACGGCGCGGTGAAGGTCAGCGCCAGCAACACCAGCGCCAGCAAGGCGAAGATGATCTGCAAGGCGCGCACCGGCCCCTTGCGGTCCGCCAGACGGCCGCCCCAGATATTGCCCGCCGCCACCGACACGCCGTACACCAGCATCACCAGCCCCACCCGCGACGGCGCGAAGCCGCTGACCTGCTCCAGCAGCGGCGCCAGATAGGTGAAGGCGATGAAAGAACCGCCGTAGCCCAGGGCCGTCATCGCGTACACCAGCAACAGCCGCGGCCGTTTCAGCACCGCCAGCTGCGCGGCCAGCGAGGCCGGCGGCGGCTGCGGGATGTCCGCGGGCACCAGCAGCAGGCTGCCGACCAAGGCCAGCACGCCCAGCGCCGAAACCGCCAGGAAAGTGGCCTGCCAACCCAGGGTCTGGCCGATGAAGGTGCCCAGCGGCACCCCGGTCACCAGCGCCACCGTGAGGCCGCTGAACATCAGCGCGATGGCGCTGGCCGCCTTGTCCTTGCTCACCAGGCCGGTGGCGATGGTAGAGCCTATGGAAAAGAACACCCCGTGCGCCAGGCCGGTGAGCACCCGCGCCGCCATCAGCGCCTGGTAGCCCGGCGCCTGCCAGGCCACCAGATTGCCCAGGGTGAACAAGGCCATCAGCGCCAGCAGCAAGGGTTTGCGCGGCACGCGGCCGGTCAGCGCGGTCAACAGCGGCGCGCCCACCGCCACGCCCAGCGCGTACAGGCTGACCAGCAGGCCGGCGGACGGCAGCGACACCCCCAGGCCGGCGGCTATGGTGGGAATCAGGCCCACGATGACGAATTCGGTGGTGCCAATGGCGAAGGCGCTCAAGGTCAGCGCCCATAAGGCAAGCGGCATGATGTTCTCCCAAAGAAAAGCCGAATCGGGCCCGCCCTTGCGGGCCAAACGAATAAGGCCGCATTCTCCGCGCTTGCCAGCCGCGGAAAAATCCGCTTCACTGACAAAAACTTTTGCTCAGGAGTCAATAATGCTGCCAATGGAGGCATTGATTGCGTTTGTCTCAGTCATAGACGCCGGCTCCTTCTCCGCCGCCGCGGAACGGCTGAACCAAACCCCGTCCGGCATCAGCCGCAGCGTCAGCCGCTTGGAAAAACAACTGGGCGTGGCGCTGATCACCCGCACCACCCGCCGGCTGGACCTGACGGCGGAAGGCCGCTGGCTGCTGGAGCGCGCGCGGCGCATCCTGGCCGAGCTGCAGGACACCGAGGCCCAGCTGGCCGCCAGCCTGGCCCAGCCCAGCGGCCTGCTGCGCGTCAACGCCGCCACCCCCATCCTCACCCGGCTGATCGCGCCGCTGGCCGCCGGCTTCCTGGAGCGCCATCCGCTGGTGCGGCTGGAGCTGGTGGGCGCGGAAGGCATCGTCGACCTGATAGAAGAGCGCGCCGACGTCGCCATCCGCGTCGGCATGGGCGCGCTGGCGGACTCCAGCCTCAGCGCCCGGCGCCTGGGCGACAGCCGCATCCGCCTGGTGGCCTCGCCGGACTATCTGCGCCACCGCGGCGCGCCGGACGACGTCGACGCGCTGGCGCGGCACCGGCTGCTGGGCTTCACCGCGCCGGAAACGCTCAATCAATGGCCGCTGCGCCACCGCGGCGGCAACGGCCTGGCCATCCAGCCCGCGCTCGCCGCCTCCAGCGGCGAAACCTTGCTGCATCTGGCGCTGAACGGCGCCGGCATCGCCTGCCTCAACGACCTGCTCACCGCCGAAGACCTGCGCAGCGGCCGCCTGCTGCCGGTGCTGGACGCCGTCAGCCTGCCGTGGAGCCAGACCATCTGGGCGGTGTTCTACAAACAGGGCGCGCTGGCGCCGCGCGTCGGCGCCTGGGTGGACTACCTGGCCGCGGAACTGGGCCAGAGGCTGGACCGGCCGCCGGAGGGACAAAAAACCCCGCGGCCATCATGAAACTCAGGAACTGAATTAATTTTCCGCTTACAAAAACAATGAGATAGACAAATTTCGGCGGCCGCCGCCCGCTCGCGCCATGACCACCCTGCCCCCAAAGCTCACCGCCGCCGTCGACGGCGTCGCCATGGAATACATCGCCGTCGGCGACGCGACCCCGCCCATCGTGCTGATCAACGACGCCGGCGCGCCGATGGAAAGCTGGTACAAAGTGCTGCCGGGACTGGAGGCGCTCAGCGGCGTGTTCGCCTACAACCGCTGCGGCATCGGCAACAGCGGCAACGCCCGCGAGGCGCAGACCGGCGCCGCGATGATGGAAACCCTGCGCGCGCTGCTGTTCAAGGCGGACCTGGCCCCGCCCTATGTGCTGGTGGCCCACGCGCTGGGCGGCCTGATCGCCAATCTGTTCGCCCGCAGCTACGCCGGCGAAGTGGCCGCCGTGGTGCTGCTGGACGCCGTCGCGCCGGAAGACATCAGCGCGCTGGACGCGCGGCAAGGCCGGCTGGGCCAGTTGCTGCGCCGGGCGCTGGACCTGGCCCAGGACCGGGACACCCTGAACGAAACCGGCCACTTGCGCCGCAGCGCGGAGCAGATCGCCGAAGCGCCGCCCTTCCCCGACATCCCGCTGTTCGTGATCAGCGGCGGCGCGCCGGGCCTGGCCTGGCTCACCTCCAAAGCGGTGCAGGACGCCCGCGCCGAAGGCCAGCGCCGCTTGGCGGCGCTGTCGCCGCGCGGCCGCCACCTCGTCGCCGCCCGCAGCGGCCACTTTCCGCAATTCTCCGAACCGGAACAGGTCGTCTCCGCGGTGCGCGACGCGCTGGCCGCCTCCGCCGCTCGCTAAGAGCCTGTTCAAAGTCTCGCGAGCAAGGGCGAGACAAGGCGAAAACGACCGAAAAAGCGGAATGTACGGTTGGTACATGAGCATTTTGAGGGTGTTTTCAACGCGGTATCGCCGAAGCGCAGCAGATTGTAAACAGGTTCTAAAGGCCGCGCCGCGGCCGTCCTCCCGTCACAAACGCTTGAAGTAATAGGCGGTGGGGTGCAGGCGGCCGTCCGGGCTGGCGGCGTAGTCCGGAATCTCCCCGCTCTTGCTCCAGCCCAGCTTGCGGTAGACCGCTTCCGCGCCGGAGCCGGCCTCGGTGTCCAGCACCAGCAGCCGTATGCCCTGTTTATGTGCATGATCCTCCAAGGCCGCCATCAATCGGCGCGCCACGCCGCGGCCGCGGCAGGCCGAATGCACCAGCAGCTTCTGCACCTCGGCGCGGTGGCGGCCGTTGCCGCGCTGGCAGGGCGCCAGCTGCACGCAACCCAGCAAGGCACCGTCCTCTTCCGCCAGCCATAATTGCAGGCCCGCGCCCAGCAAGGCGTCCACCTGCGCCCAATAAGCGGCGGCCTCTGCCTCCGGCAAGGGCGCGAGAAAGCCCACCGAGGCGCCGCCGGCGACGCAGTCGGCCAACAAGGCGCTCAGGCGCGAATAATCGCCGGCCGCCAGCGCCGGCGCCATTCTGATCGTGCTCATCTTTTCTTTCCCCGTTGAACGCCGCGCAAAGGCCGCGGCGACGAGCGGAGGCAAGCAGTTTTCATGCCGGGGCGCGGCGCGGCAAACCTGCTAGTCTGGAAAAAACCCTATCGGACGTTGTCATGATTTGGTCCCCGCTTCGCCTGGCGCTGATCTGCTGCGCCGTTCTCGCCGCGCCCCGTCTCGCCGCCGCGCCGCCGCCGACGCGGGAGGTGGTGCTGGCCAGCGGCGAGTGGCCGCCCTATCTGTCCGCCAAGCTGCCGCAGCAGGGCTATGCCTCCCATATCGTCAGCGAGGCCTTCCGCCTGGCCGGGATCTCGGTGCGCTACCGGCATTTCCCCTGGGCGCGGGCCGAGGCCATGGTGCGCAGCGGCGAGATCGCCGGCTCGGTGGTGTGGTCGATCACGCCGGAGCGCGAGCGGTTCGCGCTGTTCAGCCTGCCGGTGGTGGTGGACGAGGAAGTGGCGTTTCACCTGGCCAAGCGCCCGCTCTCCCCGGCGGCGCTGCCGGACTTGTACGGCCTGCGCATGGCCACGCCCAACGGCTCCAAGCTGGGCGTGTGGGGCGAGGCGGTGCGCGCCGGCCATATCCGCAACGACAGCACCCAGGACATAGAAAGCGGCATGCGCCAGTTGCTGGCGGAGCGCATAGACTTTTTCCCGCTGGTCAAATCGGTGGGGCAGTCCTTGCTGCGCCGGCGTTTCACCCCGGAACAGCGCGCCGCCATCGTCTACGCGCCCAAGGTGTGGGAGCGCAACGAATACCGGCTGATGCTGAGCCGGGCGCAGCCGCAAAGCCAGTGGCTGCTGGACCGCTTCAACGAAGGCCTGGTCCGCTTCAAGAACAGCGCCCAGTACCGGCGGATGGAACGGGACTTCGAGGACGGCGCCTACGATCAATGAGCGTCCGGCCGCTCCAGGCTCACATGCGCTGAAACAGATGGGCGTAGCTGCGGCTGACTTCCAGCGGCTCAGGATAGCCGCGCAATTGCAGCAGCAGGCCGCGCTGGCCGTCGTCGCGCTTGATCTGTTCGATGGCGTCCACCCGCACCAGAGTGGAACGGTGGATCTGCCAGAATTCGTCCGGGTCCAGCGCCTGCAACAGCTCTTTGATCGGCATGCGGATCAAGGCTTCGCAGCCGACAGTCTGCACCCGGGTGTATTTTTCGTCGGATTGAAAAAACAGCACTTCGCCGGTGCTGATCATGCGCAGGCTATTGCCCACCGAGGCCTTGATCCAGCGCAGATAGTCCGGCCGCGCCAGTTGACGGCTCAGCTGCTGCAAGGAGGCCTGCCAATGCGACGGCAGCGCCAGCTGCCGCTGCTCCCAGCGCTGGCGCGTGCGCGACAGCCGCTCGTCCTCCACCGGCTTGAGCAGATAATCCACCGCGCCTTCCTCGAAGGCCTTGATCGCGTACTGATCGTAGGCGGTGACGAACACCACCGGGCACAGGCCGTCCATCTCCATCGCGGCGGCGATGCCGTTCTGCACCGGCATGGTGATGTCGAGGAAGGCCAGGTCCGGCCGGTGTTCGCGCACCAGCTCCACCGCCTCGGCGCCGTCGTGGGCCTCCGCCACTATCCGCAACTCCGGCCACACCCGCTGCAAGGCCATGCGCAGCTGCTCGCGCATCAGGCGCTCGTCGTCGGCGATCACCGCGCTCAATTTGCTCATTTATCCACTGTCCTGTTCTGGCCGGCCGCTCACACCAGCGCGAACGGCAGGCCTATGGTGGCGCGGGTGCCACCTTCCGGCAACACTTCCAGCAACAGCTGGGCGCGCTCGCCGTGCAGCATGGCCAGACGCTCGCGGATATTGCTCAGGCCCAGGCCCTGCCCCGGCTGCTCCGGAAAACCGACGCCGCTGTCGCTGACCGCCACCAGCAGCTCGCCGGTCAGCACCTTGGCGCCGATGACGATCTCGCCGCCCTCGGCCTTGGGCTCCAGCCCGTGCTTGATGGCGTTTTCCACCAGGGTTTGCAGCATCATCACCGGAAAGCGCGCGTCCAGCAGCGACTCCGGCACCTCCAGCCGCACCCGCAGCCTGTCCTCCATGCGCAGCTGCATGATGTCGAGATAAGCGCGCGACAATTCCAGCTGCTGGCCCAGGCTGGTTTCCGCCGGCGACTCCCGCCACTCCGGCAGCGAGGAGCGCAGGTAGCGGATCAACGCCTTCTGCATCAGCAAGGCGCGCTCCGGCGCGGTTTCCATCAACTGGCACACCGAAGACAAGGTGTTGAACAGGAAGTGCGGCTCGATCTGCGCCTGCAGCGCCCCCATCCGCGCCTCCGCCAGCTGGCGTTGCAGCGCCTCCACCTCGGCCAGCTCCTCGGCCTGCTGGCTGCGGACCACCGCCGCGTCGGCGCGCTGGTCCGCCCGGCGCTTGCCGCCGGCCACGATCTTGACGATGCAGACGGTCACGCCCAGGAAGAAGGCCAGCACCGGCACTCCGATGATGCCGCCCATGATCAGGCCCAGGAAGCAGATCAGCAGCAGCCGCCCCCAGCCGACGATGGCCAGCCAGTCGAAAAACAGCCACCAGTAGATGGAGGCCTTGTGGCTGACGAGGTCAATGCCCGCCAGCGCCTCCGCATGTTTTTGCCTATCCATGATACGCTCCCCGGTCTTGCTTCATTTCTTCCTCGGTCCTCTCCGTCAGCGCCGCCGGCCGCGACGGCTTCGGCGCGACGCAGGCCTTGACCAGGAAGGACATCAGTATCAAAAAAACCACCGCGCCGCTCAAGGCCAGCACGCCGCTCAAAATCAGGGCCAGCAGCGAAACCAGCGCCAGCCGCCCCCAGCCGAGGCCGGCCAGCCAGTCTACATAAAGCCGCCAGTAAATGGCGATCTTGTGCTTGACGCCGTTCAGTCCGTCCAAGGCTTCCGCGTGTTTTTCCCGGTCCATGTCTAGCTCCTCGTGATGCGTTGTGGTTGACGCTGCTCACTGTAGCCAACGGCCAAAACGGCCGACAGCGGCTTGCGACGAAACGCACAGGGCGATGGACGAAACGGCCGAGAGAGCGACGAACGGGCGACGTTTTGACGCCGCCTGTCCAATTTACAAATCCAGCTCCCGCTCCAGCGCGCCCATCTCCCGCCGCCATTGCTGCTGCAACAGCGGCTTCTGATGCTTGGGCTTGCGCGCCAGATCCGCGCTCAGCAGCGCCTCCAGCTGATACAAGCGCTCCAGCTGCCGCTCCGCGCCGCTCGCCGCGGGCGTGTCGCCGGCGGCAAGCGTCGGCTCGGCCGCGGCCGAGACGGCCGGCGGAGTGAACAGCTGGGCGTAGGCGCTGGCGGCGTCCGGCCACTCGCGCAGCCGGCCGTCGTCGAGCACCCAGAAGCGGTTGCACGATTGCTCGATCAGTTCGCGGTCGTGCGAGACCAGCAGGAAGCCGCCGGCGAAACCGGCCAGTTCTTCCGCCAGCTCGCGCTTGCCGTCCAGATCCAGATGGTTGGTGGGCTCGTCCAGCCACAACAGGTGATAGCTGGCCAGCGACAAGGCCAGGAACAGCAGCCGCGCGCGCTCGCCGCCGCTGAGGGTGGCCACGGTCTGGCCGTGGCGCGCATAGGCGAAGCCGGCGGCAATCAGCGCCTGGCGCCGTTCCGCGTCGCTGAGCGGCGCGAACGGATACAGCGCGTCCGACAAGGAGGCGAGGTCGTCCAACTGACGCAGCGACTGATCGTAATAAGCGATGCGCGCCGCCGGATGCGGCCGCCAGCCCTCGCCGGCCTCGCCCTGCCGCCAGTCCTGCCAGCACTGGCGCAGCAAGGAGGACTTGCCGGCGCCGTTGGCGCCGAGCAGGGCGACTTTGTCGCCGCTGCGCAGGCTCAGCTCGTCGGCCTCGAACAAGACCGGCAGGCCCGGCGCGGCGCGCACTTGCAAGCCTTCGAAGGCTTGCAGCCGGTCCGCCGCCAACGCTTGGCCCTGCAGCCGCAAACGCCACGGGCTGCCGCGGCTGACGAAGGCTTGCTCCTCCTTCAGCCGCTCCACCCGCTTCTGCATGGACTTGGCCTTGCGCACCAGTTTTTCATTGTCGTGCTCGCGGCCCCAGATCGCCAGGCGCTTGCTGCTGGCGTTCAGGCGGTCTATCTCCTTCTGCTCGCCGGCGTGGCGCGCGCGCGCGGCGGCGTCGGCCTCCGCCAGCGCGGCCCGCGCCCGGCTGCACGGCAATTCGAAGCGGTACAAGCGCTGGTCGCGCAGCATCCAGCTGTGCGAAGTCACCGCGTCCAGCAGCCGCGCGTCGTGGGACACCAGGATGAAGCCGCCCTGCCAGCGGCGCAGGAAGTCCTCCAGCCACAGCAGGGACGGCAGGTCCAGGTGGTTGCTGGGTTCGTCCAGCAGCAGCAGATTGGGCTGGCGCAGCACCGCCCGCCCCAGCAGCAGCCGGGTGTGCTGGCCGCCGCTGAGGCTGGCCGCCGGGGTGTCGGCCGCGGCCGTCAGCTCCAGTTCGTCCAGCAGGCTGTCCACCCGCCAGCTCTGCTCCGGCTGGCGGTCCACCGCCTCCAGCAGCGCCGCTCGCGCGCTCAGAACCGCCAGCCGCGGCGGCAGATGTTGCTCCACGTATTGCAGCCGGCACAGGCCGGCGTATTGCACCGCGCCGGCGTTGGCTTCGCGCTGGCCGGCCAGCACGTCGAGCAGGCTGCTCTTGCCGCAGCCGTTATGGCCCAGCAGGCCGATGCGGTCGCCCAGTTTTACGGTAAAGGAAAGGTCCTGAAACAGCGGGCCGTGGCCGGCGTCCAGTTGCAGGGATTGCGCGGAAATCAGGGTTGTCATGCTCTTGCTCTCGTTTTTTCGGGACGTGACGGTCCCTGTCAACAGGAGCGCTGGCGACAACGTGGGAGTCGGCTAAAGACTCGGCGAGTGAAACTCGAAGTGAAGAGTGGCTTTGCTCCGACCCGGTTATCGCAGCGCGATGGAACTCGGGCAAGAGCCGGCAAATGCGCTAAACAAGCGGGCCAACATTTCTGGGCGCGCAAACTGAAGCATATTTACCTCCTTTCTTTCATGGTGGTGCGGAGCGCCTTGCAAAGCCGGCGCGTTCCGCGTCGCCGCCTCGCCAAGAGGAGACGGCCTCTCTTTATCCATGACGGATACAGGCTTGCAGTGTAAACCATGCGCCGCCGCGCGCGCCAGCCGCCCGCAAGCCCCTCCCGCCCCCCATTTCCCGCAATACGGGAATGAAAAGCAAGAATTTGCGATGAATTACCGCCAGATGGGAAACCCGGCTTTTTAGCGGCGGTCGCAACAGATAAGGTTAGAAAATCCTAATAAGGACCGGATATGACCACCCTCAGCTCTTCCTCCGATCGCCTGTTGCAAACCCTGCAACTGGTGGCGGCCTCGCCCCAGCCGCTGAGCGCCAAGGACATGGCGCGGCGGCTGGCCTTGCCACCGTCCACGCTCTATCGCCAGCTGACCCACTTGAGCCAGTGGGGCCTGCTGCAGGCGGGCGAGGACGGCGCCTATCACGCCGGCCCGCTGGGCCTGCAACTGGCGATGGGGTTTCAGCAGCACAACACGCTGGCGGCGCAGGCGCGCCCGGAGATGCAGCGGCTGGCGCGGCTGAGCAATGAAACCGTGGCCTTGATGGTGGCCACCCGCCAGCAGGTGATTTGCATCGAAATGATGGAAAGCCAGCAGGCGCTGCGCTGCGCCTTCGCCGCCGGCAAGGGGCAGCCGCTGGCGCGCGGCGCGTCGGCGCTGGCCTTGCTGGCCTTCATGCCGGCCGCGCAAAGCCAGGCCACCCTGGACAGCATGCTGCCGCCGGAGGAGCACGAGGCCATGCGCCAGACCCTGGCCGAGGTGCGCCGCCAAGGCTACGCCACCAGCGACAGCGCCATCGATCCCGGCATCTGGGGCGTCAGCGCCCCCTTGCTGCAAGGCCGGCGCAAACTGCTGGGCGCCCTGACGCTGATGGCGCCCTCCGGCCGCGCCCAACGCAGCGCCCTGCTGGTGGAGCAAACCCGCCAGGCCGCGCGCAAGATCAGCGCTTACCTGGGCTGCGACTGAGCGGCCCGACACTGAAAGAGCAAGCATGACGCTACATACTCCTCCGGCCGCCTGGAGCGGCCGCATCGACGCCGAAGGCGAACTGGCGCGCCGCTGGCATCAGCGCCTGCGTCCGTGGCAGCCCGGCGCCGCCGCCGGCTTCGCCCTGCTGGGCTTCGCCTGCGACGCCGGCGTGCGCCGCAATCAGGGCCGCCCGGGCGCGGCCGGCGCGCCCAGCGCCATCCGCCGGGCGCTGGCCAACCTGGCCTGGCATCAGCGGCAAAACGGCTACGACGCCGGCGACGTCCATTGCCGCGACGACGAACTGGAAGCCGCCCAGGCCGAGCTGGGCCGACAGGTCGCCAGTCTCCTGGACGCCGGCCAGTTCCCCATCGTGCTGGGCGGCGGCCACGAGGTGGCTTACGGCAGCTTCCAGGGGCTGGCCCGGCATCTGGAAACCGCCGGCCGCGCGTCGGCATCGTCAACATCGACGCCCACCTGGACCTGCGCCAAAGCCCGCGCGCCTCCTCCGGCACCCCCTTCGCCCAGATCGCCGCCGACTGCGAGCGGCGCGGCTGGCCCTTCCATTACCTGTGCGCCGGCGTGGCGGAAACCGCCAATACCGCCGCGCTGTTCGCCACCGCCAGGCAGCTGGACGTCCAGCTGCTGTTCGACGAGGAACTGCAGCCGTGGCGGCTGGAGCGGCCCTTGCGAAAACTGCGGGACTTCATCGCCGCCTGCGACTGCCTGTACCTGACCATAGACCTGGACGCGCTGCCGGCGTCGCAGGCGCCCGGCGTCAGCGCGCCGGCGGCGCTGGGCGTGCCCTTGGCCACGCTGGAAGCGCTGATCGACGTCATCCGCGCCAGCGGCAAACTGCGGCTGGCCGATATCGCGGAGCTGAACCCGGAGCTGGATCAGGATCAACTGACCGCCCGCACCGCGGCGCGGCTGATCCACCGGCTGACGCGGCCGCTCTGAAACCGGCTCCGCAAGCTGTTTAACGCCTCGCGCGTCAGCGCGGGACTCGCCAGACGGAACAAGCCGCGGCACAGCGGCGAACCGCACTTTTGCAAAGGAGAAACCCATGCAGCAATGGAAACTGGATTTGATCGCCACCACCGCGCTGGCGGTGCTGGCCCTGCTGGCCGGCTACCGACTCAAGCGCCATGTGCGCTTCTTCGAACGCTTCTGCATCCCCGCGCCGGTGATAGGCGGCTTCGCCGTCTCCATCGTCGTCCTGCTGCTGCGCGAGAGCGGCGTCGCCGCGGTCAGCTTCGACACCACCTTGCAAACCCCGTTCATGGTGGCCTTCTTCACCACGGTGGGCATAGGCGGCAGCCTGGCGCTGCTGCGCACCGGCGGCAGCACCTTGCTGATCTATCTGGGCATCTGTTGGGCGCTGGCGGTGTTCCAGAACGTGTTCGGCGCCGGCGCGGCCGCCCTGTTCGGCCTGGACCCGACGCTGGGCGTGATGGCGGGCGGGGTGTCGCTGGAAGGCGGCCACGGCGCGGCGGCGGCCTTCGGCCCGATGGCGGAGCAACTGGGCACCCGCGGCGCCACCGCGGTGGCGCTGGCCTCCGCCACCTTCGGCCTGATCGCCGGCGGCGTGCTGGGCGGGCCGCTGGCCAGCTGGCTGATCCGCCGTTACCAATTGCCCATCCAGCCCAGCAGCGGCGGCGCGCCGACGCCGGCCTATCACGACCACGAAGCCAGCGTCACCGTGAACAGCGATTCGCTGATCGCCGCCATGGGCCTGGTGCTGGCGCTGATGACCGCCGGCACGCTGCTCGCCCGACAAGTGGAACAACGCTGGGACTTCGTGCTGCCCGCCTATGTCGGCGCCATGTTCGCCGCCATCGTGTTCCGCAATCTGAACGACCGCGCGCGGCTGCTGCGGCTCAACAGCGCCGCCATCGACGCCATCGCCGACATCTCGCTGGGCGTGTTCCTGACCATGGCGATGATGAGCTTGAAGATCTGGGAGCTGTACGATCTGGCGCTACCGCTCTTGGGCGTGCTGTCCTTGCAGGTGGTCGCGCTGACGGCGATCAGCGTCTTCATCGCCTTCCGCCTGCTGGGCAAAAACTACGACGCGGCGGTGATGTGCGCCGGCCTGATGGGACACGGCCTGGGCGCCACGCCCAACGCGGTGGCCAATATGAGCGCGGTGTGCCAGAAGCACGGCGCCACCTCGTACAAGGCCTTCCTGATCATCCCGCTGTGCGGCGCGGTGCTGATAGACTTGGTGGCGATTCCCTTCCACGCCTGGATCATCAACTACCTGCATTGAGGCCCGCCATGACGCTCATCCGCCTACAAGACTGCCCGCCCAGCCCGTGGAAAAACGGCGGCGGCAGCACCCGGCAATTGCTGATCTCCCCGGCCGGGGCCGGCCTGGACGATTTCGACTACCGCGTCAGCCTGGCCAGCGTGGCCAGCGACGGGCCGTTCTCGCGCTTCGACGGCGTGGACCGGCAGCTGCTGATTCTGCAAGGCGCGGGGCTGGAGCTGGAACTGGAGGGCCGAGACCGCCTGCGGCTGACGCCGGGCGGCGCGCCGCTGGCCTTCGCCGGCGAAACCCCGGCGCAAAGCCGGCTGCTGGACGGCCCGCTGACCGATTTCAACGTGATGACGCGGCGCGGCCGCTACCGTTCGCGACTGGACCATCTGACAGTGGACGGCGAGCTGGAACTGCGTTCCGACACCGAGCTGACCTTGCTGCTGACGCTGGAGGACGGCGCGCAACTGCTGCAAGACGGCCGGCCGCGGCCGCTGGCGGCCTGGGACGCCGCCGTCGCCCGGCGCGGCGAGACGCTGCGGCTGCGCGCCGCGCGGCCGCTTCCGCTGTGGCGGGTGGAATTGGAGGCGATCAGTCCGGTCTGATCCCGCCTATAATCACTTAGGCCGTTGAAATAGGCCGATAGGCTATTTAATCCCCTAAGGAGATTTCCATGGCATCACCCATTTCCTATGTCGAGATCGGCGCCGGAGACGCCCGCGCCGTCGGGGCCTTCTTCGCCGAACTGTTCGGCTGGAGCTTCCACCCGATGGGCACGGACGGCGGCGGCTGGTTTCAGGCCGGCTCGATCAAAGCCGGCCTGCACGGGGGCGAAGCCGCGCCCCGGATCGATCTGTTTTTCCAGGTGCCCAATCTGGCCGCGGCCGTTGAGCGGGTGCGGGCCTTGGGCGGCCAAGTCGACGGAGAGATTGCGGAGGAGCCGGGCTTCGGCAAATTCGCTCAATGCCACGCGCCCGGCGGCCTGAGCTTCGGCCTCCATCAGCCCGAGGCCTCCTCCGCGGCGTCCAGTTCACGCTAAGGACGGACATCGGCGCTCCCGCGCTCTTGCGGGGCGCCGTTGGCCACGGCGGGCCCAAGCCCGCCTATTTCTGCCGCGTCACCCAGCTGCGCAGCGACACGCCGCCGGGAATGCCGCGGCACTGCGGCGCCTCGTCGGCGTGCATCAGTTCGAAGCCGCCGCCGGTCCAGGCCCAGGAGGCGCTGACGTTGCAATCGCCTATGCCCCGCCCCTTGGCGTAGCTGCTGAGCACGCCCTGATTGAATTCGGCGTTCATTAAATAGGCGGCGTCGCCGTCGGCCAGCTTGGCCAGCTCCGGCCGATACGGCGGCTTGTCCCGGGCTATCCACACGCTGAAACCGCCCTGATAAGCGCCGCGGCCGCATTCGCGCAGCACCAGCACCTTGTCGGCGCTCAAGCGGTGAACGTCTATCCCCGGGTTCTCCGCGTCCGGCATGTCCTCCCAGCAGCCGCGCTCGCGCACCGCTTTGAGAATGGGCGCGGCCAGCGCGGCGTCGCCGGGCCGGGCCTTTACCGACACCGGTATCAGCAAAGGCGCCGGCAAGGCCGGCGGCACCGAGGACTCCGGCTTCGCGCCCTTCCTCACCAGCGCGCCCGGCGTGCCCAGACGGCCCTGGGCCTCGTCCATCTTCAGCAAGGCGGCCTTGAGGCCGGCCAGCGACAGCGTCCATTCCAGCTTGCCGTCGCTCAGGCTGATCTCGTCCGCGTTGAGCATGCGCGGCAGCAGCTGCGCCATCTGCGCGGCGCTCAAGCTCTGCTCGGTTTTCAAGCCGCCCAGTTTGAAATCGCCCAGCCGCAAGGTCAGCGGCCCTACCTTGCCGTCGTCGGCGTCCGCCGCGATCAACTCTCCGGTCAGCGGCGCATTGGGGCCGCCGTCGCGCTTGAGCAGCAGGCTGACCGGATTGTCGCCGTCCGCGGCCTGGGTGCCGTTGGCCTCGCAATGGCGGGTGTTGTCGCAGGCCACCGCCCAGTCCTTGTAGCTGTCCACCTTGGCCCAGGCCGCGGCGGGCAAGCTCAACGCCGCCAAGGCGGCCATGATGTGTATTCGCATGATTACCCTTAGTTTTATTTCATACCGGCCGCGCGGCAGCGAGGCCAGGCCACCAAAACGCAGCAGGCATGACGCAAACGCTCAATCCCGCTGGCACACCCGGATCCGGTGCCCGTCCGGGTCTTGCGCCAAGAAAGTGCGGCCGAAGACTTCGGTGCTGGGCGGCTCAGCGATACGCAGATCGGGGTCGTTCCGCCAAGCGTGGTACAGCTGGTCCACCGCCTCGCCGGATGCCAGCATGATACCGGTTTCGACGAATCTCGGGACATCGGCATAAGGCGCAGCCCCGCCGCTCCACAAGGCGAACAGCGCCTCGCCGCCGGCGCTGAAGGCGACGTAGCGCGGGCTGACGAACACCGGCTCGGCGGCGAACAAACGGCGGTACAGCGCGGTGGAGCGCTGGATATCCGTCACATACAGCAATTGCAGATTGGGTTGGGGGGCCAAGGTCATGGCTTGCTCCTTTTCACTGAAATGCGGCTTGCGCCGTGGAAAAGAACCAGTCTGCCTGCCCCCTGCTGACAACGTGACGTCAGCAGGGGACGACTTTTCTACGCGCGCGCGCCGACGCCAGCAGCGCGGCCAGCATCAGCGCCGCCGCCAGGCCGAAGGCGACGCGCGTGCCGGCGGCCACTTGCGGCGGCGCGGCGACGGCGATGTCCGCGGCGCCGCTGGCCGCGGCGAACACCGCCCCCATCAAGGACGCGCCGCTGATCAAGCCCAGATTGCGCGACAGATTGAGCAGGCCGGACACTAGGCCGCGCTGCCGCGCCGCCGCGCCGGTCAGCGCCTGGGTGTTGTTGGCCGCCTGGAACAAGGCGTAGGCGGCGGTGATCAGCGCCAGCGGCAATAGATAGCCGGCCAGGCCCAGGCTGGACGGCAGCAGAGCCAGCGCCAGCGCGCCGGCGCCTATGCCCGCCAGACCGGCGCGCGCCATGGCTTCCGCGCCGTGGCGGTCCACCAGCCGCCCGGCCGGCACGCCGCTCAAGGCCGCCACCAACGGCCCCGCCGACATCGCCAGGCCGACGCCGGCGGCGTCCAGCCCCAGGCCGCGCGCCAGGTGGAACGGGCCCACCACCAGGGTGGCCATCAGCACGGTGGACACCAGCGCATTGCAAAACAGGCCGGCGGCCAGCGCCGGATCGCGCAGCAAGACCAAGTTCAACATCGGCGCGGCGGCCCTGGACTCGGTCCGGACAAAAGCCGCGCAGCCGACGGCAGCCACCAGCAGCAAGACGGCGTTGAGCGCGCCGAAATGGCCGCGAGAATGGTCAAGCTTCAGGGTCACGGCCAGCGCGTAGGCGGCCAGGGTCAAGGCCAGCCAGCCGCTGCCGGCGATGTCGAAGCCGGCATGCTCGACGGCCGGGCCGCGCTCCGCCGGCAACGCGCGCCAGACCAGCGCGAAAGCCAGCGCCCCCAGCGGCGGCAACAGCCAGAACATCGCGCGCCAGCCGAAAGCGGCGATCAGCGCGCCGCCCAGCGACGGCCCCAGCGCGGTGCCGACGGCGGAAATGGCGCCCAGCAACCCCATCGCCCGCCCCACTTGCTCGCGCGGCGCGATGTCGGCGACAAAAGCCATGCCCAGGGCCAGCATCAGCGCGGCGCCGACGCCCTGCAAGGCGCGCCCGGCGATCAAGGCCCAGAACGCGGTGGCCGCGCCGCAGCCGACCGAAGCGACGCAGAACAAGGCGATGCCGGCCAGCAACGCGCGGCGGCGGCCGAGTTGATCGCCCAGCCGGCCGGCGTTGACGCTGGCAAGCGTGATCAGCAGCAGATAGGCCAGCACCACCCATTGCGCTTGCTGGAAACTGATTCGGAACGCCGCGGCCAGCGCCGGCAGGCCGACATTAGCGACGCTGCCGCCCAGCGACGCCAGCAGGATGGCCAGCGCCAGGCCGGCCAGCGCGGCGGCGGAAGAAGACGAAGAGGATGGGGAAACAGGCATGACGGCGACTCCCGGCCGCGCCCGGACCCGAAACGCCGGGACCGCCGACACGGACCCAAGCCAGGCTACGCCACCGCCATGGCTGGCGGAAGACGCATGGTTTGCAGTTAATAGTTGCATATGACGCCAGGTATCGCTGCGCTAAGAGCCTGTTCAAAGTCTGCTGCGCTTCGGCGATACTGCGTTGAAAACACCCTTAAAATGCTCATGTACCATTTGTACATTCCGCTTTTTCGGCCGTTTTCGCCTTGTCTTGCCCTTGCTCGCGAGACTTTGAATAGGCTCTTTAAGGTAAGACCATGCCCATGCCCGATCTCAATCTGCTGATCACCCTGGACGCGCTGCTGAGCGAAGGCAGCGTGGCCCGCGCCGCGCGGCGCCTGCAACTCAGCCCCTCGGCGATGAGCCGGGCGCTGGCGCGGCTGCGCGAGGTCACCGGCGACCCGCTGCTGGTGCGCGCCGGCCGCGGCCTGACGCCGACGCCGCGCGCGCTGGAACTGCGCGAACGGGTGCACGCGCTGGTGCTGGACGCGGAAAACGCGCTGCGCCCGGCCGGAACGCTGCGGCTGGACAGCTTGCAACGCAGCTTCACCCTGCGCTGCAGCGACGGTTTCGCCGAGAACTTCGGCCCGCGGCTGTTGGCGCGGATGCAAGGCGAGGCGCCGGGCGTGCGTCTGCACTTCCTGCCCAAGCGCGACAAGGACAACGCGCCGCTGCGCGACGGCCTGGTGGATCTGGACACCGGGGTGGTGGGCCACGAAGCCGGACCGGAGTTGCGGGTGCGCATGTTGTTCCGCGACCGCTTCGTCGGCGCGGTGCGCGCCGGCCACCCGCTGGCGGCCGACGCCATCGACATCGCCCGCTACGCCGCCGGCCGCCATGTGCTGGTGGCCCGCCGCGGCGGCTTGCTCGGCCCGGTGGACGAAGCGCTGAACGCTCAGGGCTTGAGCCGCGACGTCGCGGTCACCGTGGGCGGCTTCGCCACCGCGCTGGCGCTGGCGCGCGCCAGCGATCTGATCGCCACCGTGCCGGAGCGCCACACCGGCCATTTGCGCGCCGGCCTGCATTGTTTCGCGCTGCCGCTGACGGTGGCGGAAATCACCATTTCCATGATCTGGCATCCGCGGCTGGACGCGGATCCGGCGCAGCAGTGGCTGCGCGCCTGCGTCAAGGCGGTGTGCGACGAGCAGTTGGCGGCGGAGGCCGCCGTGTGAAGCGCCGCCGCTAGACGAAGATTTCGCCCTTCAGATACAGCCGCGCCTGCCCCAGCAAGGCCACTTCCGCGCCTTCCACCCGGCATTCCAGGCTGCCGCGCCGCGCGCCGCCCTGGCGCGCCAGCAAGCGGGTCTTGCCCAGCACGCCGGCCCAGTACGGCGCCAGCCAGCAGTGAGCCGAGCCGGTGACAGGGTCTTCGTCGACGCCGACGCCGGGCCCGAACCAGCGGCTGACAAAATCGCAGTCCGCGCCGCGCGCGGTCACCGCCACCCCGCGCTTGGGAAAGCCGCGCAAACGCTGGAAGTCCGGCCGCAGTTCCGCCAGCTGCGCCGCGTCGTCCAGCACCACGATGTAGTCGTCGGCGGCCAGCACCTGGCCGGCGTCCAGGCCCAGCGCCGCCAGCAGGCCGGCCGGCTCGGCGCAGGGCCGCGGCGTCACCGCCGGGAAGCGAAGCTCGATGCGCTCGCCGTCGCGCCGCGCGCTCAGCTCGCCGCTGCGGGTCTGGAAAGCGATGCGCTCGCCGCGCCAGCCCAGTTCATGGAACAAGACCCAGGCGCTGGCCAGCGTGGCGTGGCCGCACAAGTCCACCTCGGTGGCGGGCGTGAACCAGCGCAACCCCATCCGCTCGCCGTCCGCCACCAGGAAGGCGGTTTCGGACAGATTGTTTTCCATGGCGATGGCTTGCAGCGTGGCGTCCGGCAGCCAGGCCGGCAACGGGCACACCGCCGCCGGATTGCCGTGGAACACCGCGTCGCAGAACGCGTCCACCTGGTAAATCGGAATGTTCATGCCTCGTCCTCCGCCGCCGCGCCGCGAATTTCGTCCAGATAGTTGTAGATGGTGTAGCGGCTGACGCCCAAGGCCTCGGCCGCGCGCTCCACCCCGCCTTTGACGATGAACAGACCCTGCTCCAGCATCTGCGCCACCGCCTGTTTCTTGTCCGCCTTCTTCATCCGCGCCAGCGGCTTGTCGTCCAGTGCTTGAGCGATGATGTCCCGCATCGCCTCGTCCATGGCCGGCGGCTCCGGCGCGGCCCGCGGCGGCGGCGGCGCGCGGCCCACCAGCGCCTGCAGGCAGGCCAGCGCCGCTTCCAGCTGGCTGCGGTCGCTGTTCAGGCACAAGGCGGCGAAGGGTTCGCCGGCGGCGGTCTTGAAGACGGCGCTGGCGGACAGCAGCCGCCGGCCGTCGCGGCTCAAGGTGTGGTAGCCGGACACCAGCGCCGGCTCGGCGCCGCCCTGGCGCATCGCTTGCTCGATGGCGGCAAAGCCCCGGTCGCCGGCCGGGCCGCCCAGAACGGCGTCGCCCAGCTGGCGGCCGGACACATGGCCGTTCTCGATGGCGACGACGGAGCGCTCCGGCCGTCCCAGGTCGTGCAGCACCACCTCGGTGTGCGCGTCCACCATGCCGCCCACCAGTTTGACCGCGGCGCTCAGCGCGCGTAGCACCGCCTGTTTTTCCGCCTGGGCCGGATCCGCCGTTTGCCTTGCTTCTTCCATGCGGCCCCCGTCAACGGTAAAGGCTGAACTTGCGCGTCAGCGCGCCCAGCGCCGCCTCGTCGCCGCACAAGGCTACGCCCCAGTATTCCAGCGCGGCGGCCGGGATGGCCGCGGTGCGGCGCAGCTGTTCGGCGCTGCCGCCCTCGCCCATGGTGTCGGTGAAATCCACGCAGGCCACGCCGGCCTCGGCCGCGGCCTGGCGCAGCTGGGCCAGTTTGGCGGAGTTGTCGGCGCGCAGCACGATGAAGGGATCGGCCGAAATCGCCGGATGCACGCCGCCATCAGCGTCCACATAATCGACATGGCTTGTCGCCGCGTCCGCGCGCCGCAGTCGGCAGGCCAGGGCCAGCGCCAGATGGCCCAGCACATTCATCGCCCGGCCCGGCTCCAGCCGCTTGTGGATCACCGCCACGTATTTGCGTTCCGCCTCACTCATCCCCGCCCTCCTCCGCCTCATGCTCGGCGCGCAAGATGGCGTAATTGGCCAGCGACAGATAGCGTCCGTCTTTCCATTCGCACTCGCGGCTGACGCCTTCCAGGGTAAAGCCCACGCTTTGCAACAGCTTGCGAGAGCCCAGATTGTCCACCTCCACTTGCGCGTAAACGCGGTTGAGCGGGAAGCGGCGATAGGCCAGCCTCAGAAAGCCGCGCAGGGCTTCCTGCATATAGCCGCGGCCCCAGTGTTCCGGCAGCAGCCAATAACCCAGTTCGGCGCAATGGTGCTGCTCCGACCAGGATCTGATGCCCACCGCTCCCAGAAAGCGCCCATCCTCCCGCGTTTCCAGCGCCAGCCACAAGCCGCTGCCGTCGGCGCGGATATCATCGAACCAGCGCATCTGCGCGCGGCAGTCCTCTTCGCTGGCGTAATGAATGCCGTAGTGCTTGATCACCTCCGGGTGCGACAGCCCGTAAAACACATTGGGCAAATCCTCGGCGCGAAATTCACGCAGCGCCAAGCGCTCCAATTGCAACATCGTTTCCCCTTCATGCCAGCGGCCCAAGCTCGAATCTTGCCGGGCTTGGGCCGCTAAAATTCAACAATATGTTGAAATTTACATTTTTGGTTTAACTATTGCAAGTTCGAGCCCGCACCGTACACCGCATCGCGCAGATCGGCGACGAAGCGCCCGGACATGCCTTCGTACAGAGTATTGGTGAAGGCCACCACGCTCAGGCCGTGCGCGCGGTCCACAAACCAGGAATGGCCGTAAGCGCCGCCCCAGCGCCAGGTGCCGGGCGATTCCGGCGAGGCGGCGGCGGCCGGATCGCGCAGCACCGAGAAGCCCAGGCCGAAACCGAAGCCGGGCATTTCCGGCAGTTCCTGCGCTCCGGTGTGATTGCGCGCCATCTCCTCCACCCACTCCGCCGGCAGCAGCGGCGCGCCGCCCTGGCGCAGCGCTTCCAGCAAGCGCAGGAAATCGTCGGCGCTGCCCACCATGCCGGCGCCGCCGGACGGGTAGGCGCCGGCGTCCAGCGCCCGCTCCGGCGCGAAGCGTATGCCCACCGTACCTTCGAACGGCGCCGCGAGCGCCGGCCCATCCATCCGCCATGGTCCGGCCTGGCCGTTGACGTAGACCGCGGCCAGACGCTGCGGCGCCAGCGCGTGGAAATCGGTGTCGTCCATGCCCAGCGGCGCGGTGACCCAGCGGCGCACCAGCTGCGGCAACGGCTCGTCCGCCACCCGCTCCAGCACCGCGCCCAGCACATCGGTGGCCAGGGAGTAAGCCCAGGACTGGCCGGGCGGATACAGCAGCGGCACGCTGGCGATGCGGCGCAGGTTCTCCGTCAGCGTGAGGCCGGCGGCGTCCATGCCGTCGGACACCCCTGCGCGGGCGTAAGGCCCGCTCTCGTCCTCTTCGAAAAAGCGATACCCCAGGCCGGCGGTATGGCTGAGCAATTGCCGCGGCGTGATCCGAGCCGGCGCGCCGTCCGCCAGCCGCGGCCGGAACTCCGGCAGCCAGCGAGCGATGTCCTCGTCCAGCTCCAGCCGCTGCCGCGCCGCCAACGCCATCGCCGCGGTGGAAACAATGGGCTTGCTGATGGACGCGAGCCGGAACAGCGCATCCTCGCGCATCGGCGTCCCTGCCTCCCGGTCCGCCCAACCGGCGGCCCGCCGGTAGGCCGGCGCGCCGTCCTTGGCCACCAGCACCACCGCCCCCACCAGCCGCTGCTCGCTCAGCGCCTGTTCCAGCACCGCGTCCACCCGCGCGTCCAGGCCCGCTTCCAGGCGGCTGGGCCGCACGCTGCATTCCACATTCGACATTTCGCTTCCTTTGGCTTCAAAACAGCCACCACGATAAGCGACGGCCACGCCGGGAAAAAGCGGGCAGAGCTCCGTGCTATTGTGAGAAATTGTCCGGAATGGAAGACCGGCGCTTCAGAGGCTGGCGCGTATGATGTCCGCCGCGCGCTCCATCTGCCCGCGCGTCACCAGGCTGCTGCTGATGAAGCGCACCAGGTCCGGCTTCCAGGCCAGCGCCAGCACGCCCCGCTCCGCCAGCCTGGCCACCATGGACTTGGCGTCCGTCGTCTCGATGAACACCATATTGGTCTCCACCGGGTACTTCAGCCGCGCCGCCGCGCTCAGCCTGTCGCCCAAGATCCGGGCCTTCTCATTGTCCTCTTGCGTCGCTTGCTGCCAGCGCCGCATCTTGTCCAGCGCGATGCCGGCCATCAGCCCGGATTGGTGCAGGCAGCCGCCATACCATTTGCGGAAGACCTTGGCCGCCTCGATCTTGTGGGCGGGGCCGGCCAGGATGGAGCCGAAGGGCGCGCCCACCCCTTTGGAAAAGCAGAAATTCAACATGTCCGCCGGCCGCGCGTAGCGCGCCGGCGACAGATCCAGATGACTGCAGGCGTTGAGCACCCGCGCGCCGTCCAGGTACAAGCTCATCCCCATTTCGTCGCACAGCGCGCGCATGCGCAGCATTTCCGCCGCCGGGTAGACGATGCCGCCATAGGTATTGATGCTGCTCTCGATCGCCACCACCTTGGGCACCGCGTACAGGCCGGACCAGCGCGCCTTGGCGTGGATGGCTCGGCGCGCGTCGTCGGCGGTGAGGACGCCGTCCGCGCTGTGGTAGGGATTCAGCACCAGGCCGCTGTTGGCGCTGACTGCCGAGGATTCGAAGAAATTGATGTGGTAGCCCACCTCGGTGACAATCTCGTCGCCGGGCGCGGCCAGACAGCGCAGCCCCACTTGATTGCTCATGGTGCCGGAGGGCATGAACAGCGCCGCCTCCTTGCCGAACAGCTCGGCGCAGTGCGCCTCCAGTTCGCGCACATAGCGGTCTTCGCCGTAACAGTCGTCGCCGATCTTGGCGAAGTCCAGCGTCTCCACATCGCTTTTGCAGACCCGCGTCAAGGTGTCGCTTCTCAAATCGATGATGTCCGGCATGTCTGGTTCCGTTCCTGAAGGTGGGCGGGAAAATGCGGCAAGAAAGGCGTCCGGCGAAGGCGGGCCAGCGGGGCGGCCGCCGCCCAGGCCCGCGCCGTTTGATGACAATGAAATGCGAGGCAAATGCTAGGGGCCGGCCGGCAATGATTCAACACTACTTTCGATAAGGTAGCCGCCGGACGGCGCGCTAGTTATTCGTACGGAGTGCGATTTTACGCTGGAGAACTACCATGGTAGCCACGCCGCCAATCAGCGAGGCCATCATGAAAAACCTGAAATACCACGGCTTGTGGCTGGGCCTGCTGCTGCTCGACATCGTCGCGGTCTACTGGCTGTCGAAGCTGATGGAGCCGCCTTTTTCCCATTCGCAGCATGTCAGCCATTTCGCGCTGGGCCTGTTGGCCACCGCGCTGGCGGCCGCGCCGATGATCCGCTTTCTGGTCATAGGCTGGGGCGCGCGCTACGAGGAGTTCCGCAACCGGCTCAACAACGGCGCTCTGGTCTATTACCTGCGCCAGTTCTGGCAGCCGCGCACCGACAAGCACCCGCAGCTAAGCGCCTGGCCGCTGCCGGAAAACGAGGAAGTGGAGGCCGCCGCCGAACAACTGTTCGAGCAGATCTACCGCGAGCACTACGGCCGCGCCGCCTTCCTCACCCCTATGGTGCTGATGCTGATCGCCACCCTGTGCATGAGCGTGCTCTACCTGCTCGCCGTCAACGGACAACTGGCCCTGCCCTTCAGCAAGCAGATCGTCTGCGCCGCCATCGCCGGCGCCTATCTGTTCGTGGTCAGCGACATGGTGCTGAACGTGCGCAAGCGCAGCCTCAATGTGGCGGACGTGTACTGGTACGCGCTGCGCATGATGCTGGCCATCCCCATAGGCGCGGCCGTCAGCGCCGCCGGGTCCACCGAGGCCGCTTCCGCGGCGCAGACCGTGTCCGCCTTCGCCGTCGGCGCCTTTCCGATGGACACCCTGTTCAAGCTGCTGCGCCGGCTGGTGGCGCTGAACCTGAGCGCCAAGGAACAGCCGCAGGAAAACGACCAGCTGATCCAGCTGGAGGGCGTGACCGCCAATATCTCCGCCGTGCTGGCGGCCGAGGGCGTCAACTCGATAGAACAATTGGTGTGCATAGACCCGGTGCTGCTCTCCATCCGCACCGGCTTTCCGTTCAAGTTCGTGCTGAGGCTGGGTTCGCAGGCCATCGTCTGGCGACACTTCGGCCAGCACGCCGCCGCCCTGTCCGCCATGGGGCTGGCGGACGCACCCGCCATCGTCACCCTCAACGAGATGCTGAAAAAAGAACCCGGCTCGGCGCTGCGCCAGCAGGCGGACAATGTGGTCGCCGACATCGTCGCCCGGCTGCAGGCCAAGGACGGCGTCGCGCTCAGCGCCGACACCGTCAAGTTCAACTTCCGCCAGGTGGGCAAGGAAAACTACACCCGCTTCCTGATGGCGGCGCAGAAACAGGGCGGCCACGCCCGGCCGCCGTTGCGGCCGGTGCATGGTTTCCCGCACGCGGCCTGAGAAGCGGTTGACGATCGGCTGCGCGTCGCGCGATACGGCGTCTCAGGCCAGGGCCTCCAATACGCATTTGGCGATCTGCGCGTCCTGCACCGCCAGCCCGGTCAGGTCCGCCAGCGTGATCTCGTCCTCGCCTTGCCGGCCCGGGCGCTCGCCGGCCAGCACCTGCCCCAGCTCCGCCAAACGCGTCCTCTCCAGCAGGCCGGCGGCCAGCGCGTGCGACACCTCGCCGTAAGCCGCGCACTGGGCGATGGAATCCACCACCACGCGGTCCGCGCCCGCCACCAGCTCCATCGCCAACTCCTGCTTGCCGGCGGCGTCCGCGCCCACCGCGGTGACATGGCTGCCGGGCCGCAGCCAGCCGGCTTGCAGAATGGGCTGGCTGGACGGCGTGCAGGTGACGATCAATTGGCAGGCGCGGGCCAGCGGCTCGGCGTCCCGCGTGGTCCGCACCCGGTAGCCCTCCGCCTCGAATTCGGCGGCGAAGGCCGCCAGCTCGGTCTCGGAACGTCCCCATACCCATACCTCGCGGCACGGCGTCGCCGCCTGCAAGGCGCGCAATTGCAAACGCGCCTGCAGGCCGGTGCCGACGATGCCTATCGCCTGCACCCAGCGCGGCGCCAAGACCCGCGCCGCCAGCCTGCCGGCCAGCGCGGTGCGCCAGGCGGTGAGCCAGCCCTCGTCCCGCAGCAGCGCCAGCGGCGCGCCGGTGCGGGCGCAGAAACACAGCACCAGGCCCTGATTGCTGGGCAGGCCGCGCTTGGGATTGTCGTAGAAACCGGACGACACCTTGACCGCGAACAGACCCTCCCCCTCCACGTAGCCGGATTTCACGCAGCAATCGCCGTTGGCCGCGGCGAAGGCGAAATGCTGCACCGGCGGCAGCTGCGCGCGGCCGGCGGAATAGGCGATAAAACCCTGGCGCAGCAGCGCCTCCGCCCGCTCCAGGTCCAGCCGCGCCAGAATCTCGTCCTTGTCCAGCGTCCTCATGCCGCCACCGCGCCCAGGAATTTGTCCAGCACGATGTTGCGGCCGCACAGCACCACCGCCACCTTCTTGCCCTGATAGCGCGGCGCCTGCTGCAGCAAGCCCGCCAGCGCCACTCCGGCCGCGCCCTCCACCATCCAGCGCTCGGTCTGCGCCAGCAGCCGCAGCGCCGCGCGGATTTCCGCCTCGCTGACCAGCGCGCAATGGCGGATCAATTCCCGGCACAGCTCGAAAGTCACCGCCCCCGGCTCCACCCCACCGGCGGTGCCGTCGGACAAGGTGTCGCCCTCGTCCAGCCCGACAATGCGGCCGGCCTGCAGGCTGGCGTGCATGGTGGCCGCCACCGACGGCCAGCAGCCCACTATTTCCGCGCCCGGCGCCAAACGCCGCAGGGCCGCGCCGATGCCGGAAATCAGGCCGCCGCCGCCCACGGCAACGAAGACCGCGTCCAGCTCCGGACACTGCTCGGCCAGTTCCATGCCCACCGTGCCCTGGCCGGCCACCACTTCCAGATCATTGTACGGCGACACAAAGGGCAGGCCCGCCCGCCGCGCCGCCTCGCCGGCGGCCAGCTCCGCCGCCAGCGCGTCGCCGTCCACCAGCTTCAGGTCCCCGCCCAGCGCGCGGATGGCGTCCAGCTTCACCGCGGCGGCGGAGGCCGGCGCGTACACCGTCACCGGCACGCCCAACAGACGGCCGGCCAGCGCCACCGCCTGGCCGTGGTTGCCGGTGGACGCGGCGATCACCCCGCCCCGCCGCGCCGCCGGGTCCAACAGCCGCAGCTTGTTGCTGGCGCCGCGGAATTTGAACGAGCCGGTGCGCTGCAGATGCTCGCACTTCAGATACACCTCGCAGCCGGTCAAGGCGGACAGGGCCGGGCTGTGCTCCAGCGGCGTGACCGGCGCCTGCGGGCGGATGGCCCGATGGGCGGCGGCGATGGCGTCGAACAGGGAATCCAGATTCATGTTTGCTCCTTCAGCTCTTTCAAATGCTTGAAAACCGTGGCGCGGCCCATGCCCAGCACATTGGCCACGTAGTTGGCGGCGTTCTTGCCGCGAAACGCGCCCTCGTGCAGCAGCGCCTCCACCAGCTCGCGCTTGTGTTCGCGATTGAGAATGGACAGGCTCAGCTGACGCTGTTGCAGCCAGCCGTGGATGAAGCGGTTGATGCGTTCCTGCCAGTCGTCCTCGAACAACAAGGCCGGCTGCGCCACCAGCTTGCTGCCGGACAGGAACAGGTCCAGCGCCGCCCGCGCGCCCTCGAACACCGAGATGTCCAGATTCACGCACATCATGCCGAGCGCGGCTCCGGCGTCGTCGCGCAGCACCACGCTGATAGAGCGCAGCTGGCGGCCGTCCCAGTTCAGTTTTTCGTAAGGGCCGATCACCGTCGCGTCCGGCGTGTTTTCCAACTCGTCCAGGCCGGAATCGTCGCCCAACTCGCGCTTGGAGAAATTGTTGGCGATATAGGCCACGGACTGGGTGGCCAGATCGTGCAGCACCACCTCGGCGTAGGGATAGAACAAGGTGGCGATGGCGTCGGCGATGGACTGGTAACGGGACAGCATGGCGGGCTTTCATTGGATCAATGAATCCATCCTAGACTCCACAATCCAAAATGTAAACCAAAAAGTCCATTTTGGACTTTTAGTCTACAAAACTGATGCAGCCAAGCCGCTATGCAATCGCGCCTGGATTAATCCAAACGCATTAATTATGCTGATTAGCAGTAATTCTCTTTGGACTATCCACCCTCACCGGGGAGACGCGCATGCCCGCCGTGAAGCTGCGTTATTGCAATCTGGAAGCCATCTGGAACGGACTCAATCCCCACATCCCGCTGCCGTTTGCCCAGTTCCGCTTCATCCAGCCTGGCGGCGGAGGCGACAACGGCGTGCTGTCCGCCCATGTCGACGCCAACGGCGGGTATCTGTTCGACGCCAGGAGCAATCTGGGCGGCGCCGCGTCGCGCGTCTACGGCGTGATCAGCGCCAACAACGGCTGCGGCCTGTATGTGCCGATAGGCAAGCAGTCGGTCACCCCCATGCTGGCCCTGCATCCGGTACCGATCTGCGTGGGCGGCGGCCGGGACATGAGAATCACCGCCGGCGGCTTGGTCAACGAAACCGATCTGGAAGTCATCGCACGCGAGGCGGCGGAAGAACTGGGCGAGCCGCTGCACATCCTGTCCAGCTCTCCGCTGGCCACCATACGGTCCGGAGGCCACGCCAACTACCACTTACTCAGGCTGAGCCGGGAGTTGTCGCGACTGTATTACGCCTGGGACGTGAACGGCAGCGATCAAGTCACCGCCGTCCGTTACTGGGCGGCGCCCTCCTTGCTGGAGCGCCCTCACGGGGGCAACCTCCCCGCCGACGGTCTGGCGGAGCAGTTGTTCGACGATATGGGCTGCGCCGACGCCCACCGCGACGCCTGGCTGCGGGAGTGGCACGCCGAGGCCTACGGCGAGGCCATCCGCACCCTGCTCAACCAGTCTGTGCGCCTGTACTCCGACGCGGAAGGTTATTACATCCTCTCCCGGTGGATAGGCAACCGCCGCTACGTCTACCGCGACCAATACGCCCCTTATCCGCCGGAAGTCACGCGCGCCCACGAGGCCGGCTGCAACGGCCAATGCCGGCAACGCTTGCAGGCCCTGCTGTTCCCGCCGCCCGTCGTCGTACACCCGCCCGTCGTCGCGCGCGCGCCCGGCGGCGGCGCCTCGTCCAGCACCTGGCGCGGCGGGGCGTCCTCGTCCTCCAACTGGCGTTCCGGAGCCGGCACCAGCAGTAGCACCAACAATAGCTCCGGCAGCCGCAGCGACGCCAAATCCTGGCGCCGCAAAGACGAATGAACGCTCGCCTCAGCGCCCCAGTTGCAAACGCGGCGCGCCAAACGGCACCGGCTCGCCGTTGGGATAGGCGTGCGGCCACACCAGGGGCGGCGTGCTCCAGGCGAAGTCCTGACTCTCGAACTCAATGAAGTAAGCCTGCCAGCCCGACAAAGAGGCGTCCGGCTTGAACTCGAAGCGGCATTGGCCGCGTCGGCACTGGCCCTCGATTTCCTTGGGCTGATAACGGATGCCGGAATTGAAGCGGAAATCCCGGCTCTTGGGATTGTGCGCCAACCACAAGGTGGCCTTGCCCGCCTCCCGCGCCGCCACGCTGACGCGCAGCCGGCCGCTGGCCGGATCGGCGTCCACCTGCGCCCGCGGCATCGGCTTGCCGGCCAGCCAGCGGCGCATGAACTGCCGCAAGGCCTTGCCGATCTGATCGCCCTTCACATAGTGCGACTGATTGGGCAGATAGCGCAGCTGGGTGGGGCCGGCGAAGTCCGGCAGATAGCTCCAGGCGGAATCCGGCACCGCGAAATCGTCGCCGGAAGCGGAAATCATGTACTTGCTCAAACGCGCCATGCCGGCGCGGTAATTGACCACGTCCTCGAAGCGCAACAGGGCGTCCAGACCGGCTCCGCCCTGCAGCACGTCCTCGGTGATGCCGTTGCGCTGGTAATCGCGCAGCGCCGCCGGCCACTGTTGGCCGTAGCTGTTGTAGACATGGGTGAAGTTGACGCGCACGTTCCAGAAATCCGCCACCACCGGCACGATGGCGCTCACCCGCTTATCGTTCAAGCCGGCCAGCCAGGTGGCCCAGCCGCGCTTGGACGCGCCGGCCACCACGAAACGCTCGCTGCCCGGCAGGCTGCGCTGCAAGGCGTCCATCGTCGCGCTCACCGCCTGCGTCATCGGCAGATGCAGGGAACTGAAACGCTCCGCCTGCGGCTGATCCACCGTCTTGCGCCAGGTATAGGCCACCAGCGCGTCTTCGCGGCCGGTGGGCTGCTCGTCCAGCTGCAACTCCTGATTGGGCGCGAAATACAGCTCGGCCACCGGCACGCCCAGATCGCGCGCCAGTTCCTTCGCCGGCAAGCGGTCCGGCAGCTTGGGCGGCTGCGCGTGGTTGCTGCCGCCGTTGACGTAGAGCAGCACCGGCGCGCCCGGCTTGCGCTTCAAGGGCAGGACCAGCTTGTACTGCTGCTCCCACAGCGGCGCGTTGCTGACAATGCCGCTGCCGGCCCCCGGCCATTGCTGCGACACCATCCGGTACATGCGCACCTCCACCCCGTCCTCCACCACCGAGCTGAGTAGCTCGGCCGGCTGCTGGCTGGCCTTGGCCTGTTGCAGATATTGGGAGACCACCGGCGATTCGGCGGCCGGCAAGGGCTTGGCCGGCGCGACGGCGGGCGATAACAAACACAGAGCGGCGCAGGCGCGCAGCGCGAGGGGGAGAGAAATGTTCATCGGCGGAATGTATTAATTGTTAGAGAGTGGGTGCTAGATTTTGCAGGAACTTAGAGTAAAAGATCAAGCCGTCCATCTACTTAGATACCTCTAGAACCATATTCCACATAAAATCAACCACATCTTAAATCAATTGCCTCAAAACACCTGTATGTTTAACAACAACAAATCAACGCATTACATTCAAAAAAACATCTAATCAGATCAAAATTTAAGATGGCAAATATGGCTTTCTAAGAGTGGCCAACAAAAGTTAGTTTCACATCTTAGGCAAGGTGCGCCGACGCAGGTAGTACTTGAGTACGGCAAGTCGGCGCAACGCAGCATCAAGTGTTTTGTTAGCCTCTCCAAACACAATAAAAAGCAAGTAAAATCAATTTTAATTTCGCAAAACAAATAATTAATAGCCCTTGAAAAAAACCACAAGCATAATTAAAATGCCATTAGAATATATGCAAACTGATAATTGAATATTTAAAATTTCATTCTGCCAAATTGGAAAAAAAATGAGTAGCTCATGGGCATCATTGGAAAACTACGTACGAAATATCGCACAAACCATCTGGCAACGCCCTGTTAAAAAAGACAGAATTGATGGTGTCAATTTTGATGGAGTAATTCACATTTCTGAGGAGGAGATAATACTATTAGAGATAACAGAAGAATTCAGTCTAGAAAAAATTCGTTCTGATGTTAGTAAAATTGCAGCCATCAAATTGAGATTCGCCGCCCAATCAGTATTAGCAAGAGCGTTTATAATCATTTCAAAAGAGCCAACTCAAGGAATGATTGACATTGGGAAAACTCACAAAATTCAGGTAGTTTCGGCCAACACATTTTCACAACAAGCATTTGATTTTCTGGCCTATAAAACCATAAGATTAGATGGTACATTTGGAAGTGCCATTGACCCTATATCAGGCAAACCCGACACTAACGACTTCATCCCTGTAACCTATTTAATAAATGGAGAGGAAAAATCAGTATTGGTTCAAGATATATGTGAAAAACTTAGCAAACGAAACAGATTAATTTTGCTTGGCGAGTATGGAACAGGAAAAAGTCGATGTGTTCGCGAAGCCTTCCAAATTTTGGCAAAATCCTATAGAAATGCCTCAGCCTATCCTATAGCAATAAGTTTAAGAGAGCACTGGGGGGCATTATCTGGCATTGAAATAATAGCAGGCCACTTCCAAAGACTGGGGCTTTCTAATTCAATAGATCAGGTAATGCAGCTACTTAGATCAGGCAGTATCTTGTTGCTTCTCGATGGTTTTGACGAAGTTGGAACACAGACATTTGGAAACAGTGAAGGAAAAAGACAGTCAATAAGAAAGCATGCTCTTAGTGGTGTCAGAGATTTATTATCAATATCAAAAGGTGGGGTACTCATAACAGGAAGACCGCACTACTTTAATGACGATGAAGAACTGCTCGAAGCGCTGGGCCTATCATTAAGACAAACCTCACATGCAATCATTCGGTGCCGTGATGAGTTTGAAACAGAGCAAGCGAATACTTATCTAACAGCTCTAGGATTGAGCTTATCTGCGCCAAAGTGGCTTCCCAAAAAGCCATTAATGTTTCAAATCTTAGCAACTATCCCTTCAACAGATGCAGAAAATATTTTGAAATCTGACTCAGGAGAAGTAGGATTTTGGGGACAGTTCATTGATACCGTTTGTGCTCGTGAAGCAAAGATGCACACATCTATAGAAGCATCAACAGTTCGAACCGTTTTAGCCAATCTAGCAAAGCTCACTCGATTAAGTCAACGCCCCTTAGGTCGTTTAACCCCAAGGGACGTAAACTACGCCTACGAGCAAGCAACAGGCTATGCTCCAGATGAATCAGGACAGTTAATGTTATCACGACTTTGCACTCTAGGACGTATAGAGCCCGAGTCGCCAGATAGACAGTTTGTCGATCCTTATATTGTGCAGTTATTATTTGCAGAGGGTGTAATAGAAGACATATCCAACAAAAATCACGATGACTTAAATATATCATACAACCAAGCTCTCGAACCCCTCGGCCTTTATTTTCTAGCACAATGGATCGACACATACAATTTTGAACAGGAAACCTTAGCCTTTATTTACCGAGAAGGCAATGCAAAGAACACTCAACTAATTGGTGAAGTAATTTGCTCACTACTCTTAATTGAAGGAGACTCAATAAATCTTGCAGGAATATCCTTGATTGGATGTGAGATTTACATACTCTCATTTGGAGCAAGAAAATTTTCTAACATTTTATTTTCAGACTGCATAATACATCACTCTGCTTTTGAAAACTGCCTTATAGACTCCGAATCATTTGTCACAATAAAAAACAGTGAAATCATTAAGGCAACAGGCCTCTCATCATCATCAGGATTACCCACCTGGATACAAAACTGCAAACTTTCATCCACCGACAATGTTTCAACATCATCCAGAATAAAAAGCAGTCAACTCCCACCTTCTCAAAAATTATTCTTATCAATAATACACAAAATATTTTTCCAAAGAGGAGGCGGCCGCAAGGAAAACTCTTTATATAAAGGTGGATTTGGGCAAAACTTCGACAAAAAAATTATTGACAAGATACTAACAATACTAGTATCTGAAGGGCTAATTGAAAAAAGCAAAGACAATTCTGGATTTATTTACAACCCAAAACGCGAGTACACTTCACGCATGAAAGCCATAAAAGACCAGCTAGCCTTAAGCAAAGATCCTCTCTGGGTAAAAATGGAAAATTTAAATTAACTCAAATAAAAACACAATAAAACTAAAAACCCCTGAAAATCAACTTCTCCAACATCAACCTAACTCCCGAAGCATGGTTTGAAACCTAAACCACGTATAGCAATACATTAGCCTAAAGTTTCAAATGCACCACTTACTAGATCAGTTTTTCAAGGCTAGCCCATGTAGACCACGTCCACGACTTGGCATCAGGCACAAACGCGGAAGTCCGAACTGGAAGACAAGGTCCCGTCACACCATAGCTAAACGGCGGACGCGGCGGCGCGGCGTCCCTGCCCGCTGCCGCCCTCCCCGCCGTGCTCTATAAAGAAGCCATATCCTTGAGCCCAGCCGCGCGGCCGGGCCTGGCCGGCGGCATGCCGGCGCATTCATTCGACAGGCGGGGAAACATCCATGCGGCGGCGTGAATTTCTATTGGCATCCCTGGGCCTGCTGGCCTGGCCCCGGCTGGCGGCGGCCGCGGCCAAGCCCACGGTGACCCTGGTGCTCAAATCGCTGAAAAACCCCTTCTTCACCGTGATGACGGCCGGCGCGCGCAAGCACCACGCGCAGCACAGCGGCGACTACCAGCTGACGGTGGACGGGGTGCAGGGGGAAACCGACCTGGCCGGACAGATACGGATCGTGGAAGCCTGCATCGCCCGCCGCGAGCAGATCCTGCTGATCACGCCGGCGGATTCCCGCGCCATCATCCCGGTGCTGATCAAGGCGGTGCAGAGCGGCATGCTGGTGATCAATCTGGACAACAAGCTGGACGACCGGGCGCTGGCCAGCCACGGCGTCAACATTCCCTTTGTCGGCCCCAGCAATTTCAGCGGCGCGCGCGCGGTGGGGGATTATGTGCTGCGGGCCCTGAAGCCGCGCAGCAAGGTGGCCATCATCGAAGGCCTGCCCGGCTCCATCAACGCCAAGGCGCGCAGCGACGGCTACCGCGAGGCGATCGCCAGCGCCAATATGACGCTGACCGCCCTGGCCTGGGGCGACTGGGACCGCGAGCCGGGCCGGGCCGCGGCGCTGAAGCTGCTGAAACAAACGCCGGACCTGGCCGCGCTCTTGTGCGGCAACGACAATATGGCGATAGGCGCGGCGCAGGCGGTGACGGAGCTGAAGCGGGACGGCAAGGTCTTGATCGGCGGCTACGACAATATCCCGGAAATGACCGCGCTGCTGGCGTCCAAGCGCATTTACGCCACCGCGGACCAGCACCCGGCCTTGCAGGCGGAGTACGCCATCCGCCTGGGCCTGGAGTCCTTCAACAAGCGGCTGACGCAAAGCGAGATGCAGAACATCGTGCGCACGCCGGTGGATCTGGTGAAGTCTTGAGCCTGCCGCCCGCGTTCAAACGGCTGGCGGCGACGCTGGCCGGCGTCGCCGGCCTGGCCCAGGCCGCGCCGCTGCTGACCGTGGTGGCGGACGCGCACCCGCCTTATCTGACGCCGGCCCGAGACAGCCTCGGCGGCCCCTACGCCGACGCCTTCCGCTACCTGACTGCCAAGGCCGGGCTGGAGGTGGCGCTGAAGAGCGTGCCGGCCAAGCGCGCGTATTTTCTGGCCGCCGCGGAGAAGAACACCTGCGCGCTGGATGTGAACTTCGATCAGGGCAAGGCGGAAACCGTCAGCTATGTGGCCGCCATCTCGCCGGTGGCCCTGCAGGCTTACGTGGCCCGCGGCAACGCGGCGCCGTTCAAAAGCCTGGGCGATTTGCGGGGACTGGCGCTGGGCACGGTGGACATCGCCGAAGCGCGCGACCTGCTCAGCAGCGCCCAGCTGAGCTACATCCCCATCGCCAAGCCGGCGCTGGGTTTCAAGATGCTGGCGGCCAAACGGCTGGAGGTCTTCGTCAGCGACACCCCTCCCGCGCCGGAGGACGGCCCGCCGCCGCGCAGGGCGCTGGTGCTGACGCCGGCCGAGCGCTGGCTGATCTGCCATCCGGACACGCCGCCGGCCATCCTGGCCAAGCTCAGGCAGGCCTTGCGCGCCGGCCTGTTCGCCAAGGACACGGCCTTCATCTGGGACAAGTACCGGTTGCACGGCTTGTTTCTGGAAACCCAGGCCTCTTGGGAGCGGAGCCGGCAGTAGCAGGCCGACCTCCCGCGCGCGCGACGCCGTCCAAGCCATCGCCGGGCCGCGGCGCAAACAGCTTGCCCTACCCGCCCGCCTGTCCCAAAGCGCAGGCGCACCCCATGACTATTGCATTAATCTTCAACGATAAATCGCGCCATGCCCTGTTGGCGCAATAACTTACAGCCGCCCGCTTTTAAAACTTCATGCCGGGCCGATAAAGGCCCCTACTCTCCGACAGCGCGTCTGTTTCCGCGGCGCTTGGTAAAACTGCCAAGCGCCGCCGCGCTGCGCCGCCGCCGCTTCCGATTATGCTGGACGCCGGACACACTCACGCGAGATCAGCGATGAAAAGCAAGATGGCGGCATGCGCCGCGGGCATGATGCTGCTGGGCGGCGCCGCCGCGGCGGCCAATTGGCAGTTGGCGTGGCAGGACGAATTCAACGGCGCGGCGCTGGACACCGCCAAGTGGCGGCTGGAATCCGGCCCCGGCCCCTGGGGCCTGCACGAGCTGCAGTACTACACCGCCGGGGACAATGCGGCGGTGCGCGACGGCGCGCTGCACATCGCCGCGCGGCGGCAGGCTTACGGCGGCCGCGACTACACCTCGGCGCGGCTGCGCAGCCAGGCCGCCTGGCGCTACGGCCGGATCGAGGCGCGCATCAAGCTGCCTTACGGCCAGGGCATGTTTCCGGCATTCTGGATGCTGAACCAGCAATGGGATCAGCCGGCGCATTACGGCGAGATCGACATCCTGGAACTGGTGGGCAGCGAGGCCGGCAAGGAAAACGCCACCGTCTGGGGCAGCGCGCACCGGCCCAAGCCCGGCGCGCCGGCCGGGACGGTGCAGACGGCGTCGGCCTCCTATGTCACGCCGGACCTGGGCTGGTTCAACGACAGCTTCCACGATTTCGCCGTGGAGTGGTCGCCGGCGGCGATACGCTATTTCGTCGACGGCCGGCTCTACCAGACGGTGGCGATGAAGACCGACGGCAGCGACGGCTGGCGCGCCCTGCAAGAGCCGGCCTTCATCGTGCTGAACCTGGCGGTGGGCGGCGACTGGGCCGGCGCGCCGGACGCGTCCACGCATTGGCCGCAGGAGATGGTGGTGGACTATGTGCGGGTGTACCGGGACGCGGCCGAGCCGCCCACCCGCCGCCGCGCGCCGGCATCGGCCGCCTCGCCGCTGCGCTGAACCGTCATCCCCCTGTCACAGGCGGCTGCTATATTGGCCGGGTGGTTCGGGGAGTCCTCCCCTCCTTTGTATTTATCGACTTCCTCTTGCCGCCCCCAGGGGCGGCTTTTTGTTTGTGCCCAACTATCACGGTTTGCCGGTCACGCCCGCCAGGCGCTGACGCTCCCTGAACTTGATGATGTCATCGCGAGTAAGGGTCGCCACCCGTTTTGGCGCGGGCGAATTGGCCGGCGCCGGCCGCCGCGTCAACACATAGGGCAGTATTTCGCGTATCTCCCGCTGGATGCGGACACCGTCAGCGTTTGGCGTCAGAGTAACCGCCTCATAGACCCAGTAGCCGTCAAAGGGGGTTTCATCCCCGTCCTGCGGCGCCGTTTCCGCGTTGCGCCGTTGACGCGGCGCGTCTTGCCGCTGCAGCGGCGTCTTGGCGAACTTGACTTCATAGCCCTCGCCCAATCCGGTTTTAAGCGATAGCAGCGTGCCCGGCGTTTTTTCTTCACGGCAGGCGGCGAACACCAGCTGCTTGTAATGGCTGTAGCGGCCGCCCGGCTTCATTTCCTCCAGCACGTCTTTCAGGGTTTTCTTGTTGCCGGCCATATCGCTGACGGTGAGCAGATCCATCTTGCTCTGGCTGCCGCTGGCGCGGTTGTTCAGGACCGCGAGCCGCGCCTCTTCCTCCGGCATCTTTTCGTAATGCTTGATGTGGTAGTTCTTGACCCAGTTGTCCTTGGCCACACCCGCGTTCACCTCGGTGAAGGCGGAATAATCTTTCCCTCCCACTCCTGCCCTATTTCGCAACCGGGCGTAAATGGCAGGGTATTCCGCTCCGTCCAGCAATTTCTGCGTGGGCAGAAAAGCGGCTGAGCTAGGCGGTTCCAACAGCACTTGGCCGTGCGGCCCCAGAAACACCAGATCCTTGCCCGCCGGCAGCAGAGCGTTGCGGCTGTCCCGCGTGTACCAGCCGTGAGCGCTAAGCACCAGGGTTTCAGCCGGGTCTCCATCAATGGAGGTCAGCGTGAAATTGGCGCTGGGGTCGGTACGAAGTTTTTCAAACAGGTCTGGGCGGCTGCCTTGAAACTGCTCCAACTGGCCCGCGGCCTTCCGGCGCCGGCTGGCCAAGTCGTCGAAACTTGAGCCGGCCGTTTCCATCCGCTGGAGCGTGCCCTTTTCCACCAGGTATTTTTTCATTGCCTCGTCAAACTCAGCCTTGTCCGCGAAGTCTTTCAGCTTTGGCTTGACCGGCGCCGGGGACAGGGCGCGCTCAGCCGCCTTGACCCCGCTTCCGGCTTTTGCCGGCACTTGAACGCCGGAAGGCCCTGGACGCGGGAGGCCAAGCGGCCCCGGCGGATTCAGGATGTCCTCGGCCCGCTTGCTCAAGGCCATGAAAGGACCTTCCCCTTTTTGCAGCCTGGCCAAGGCGTAAATAGCGCGCGCGGTTCTGCCGTTGCCGTCGCCAAACGGGTGATAGCGCACTACGGCCGCATATAGGGCGTCGGCAAGGTCCACCTGGCCCGCCACGCTTTTGGCCTCGATCTGGATCAACGCTTTTTCAAAACCGGAACGTGCGATGTCCGAGCCCATGAAGACGGGATCGCTGCTGGAACGAAACGCCCGCGGCAATTGCCCGGCAGCCGGCTTGTAAACGGCGTTGTGGAGGCTTTCCATGGTGCGGATATCCAGGAAATCCGCCTCGCTGTGCCCCTCTAGCGCGCTCTGAATTCTGGTTTTTAGTTCCTGAGCTTCCGCCGCGGTCTTGGCGGAGCGGCTATTGCCGGCAATCCAGCCCGCAGCCGCCTCTTCCGGCACGCCGGGCATCGGCTGACGAGGCACGGCCGGCGGGTGATCCAGCAGTTGGCGCATATGGCCGTTGACGTCGCTCAAACGGGCCAAGTCCGAATCCAGCCTCCGCTGGACGTTGGCCTGTTCCGTGGCGAAGTCTCCCCAGGCGAAGCGGGTTTTCTGCTGGCCTTCGAAATCTCGCAGCAGATTGTTGCGTATGGATTGCCGTACCGTCTCGCGATTGGTCAATTGCGCCAGACCGCGCGCTTGCGCGCCGTCTTGCATGGTATTGACCAATAGATCCACCTTGCGTGGGTCCGCCAAGCGGCCCCAGTTCATTTCACTGAGCACAGAGGGTATGACCCGGCGCGACACAGCCTTGGCCTGGCGATAAAACATGATGGCCTGATTCACGTTTTTCACCGAGTACGCCGCCTTGACGCCTTGTGAAATCAGCGGCGCGCCGCCCGCCACCGCGCCCACGCCACCGAGCACCCCCGCAATGATGGCTTCAGTGCGGAAGGCTTCCGCCTGGTCCGGCCGGTCCGACATATGGGCTTGCACGGCGCTGGCGCCGACATAGGCCGCGTCCAAAGCCAACGACGCCATGAACAGGCTGAGACGGGCCAAGACCGAGCCTGTGCCGGGGATGGCCACCGCCAGCCCGATGGAGCCGATGGTGAGGATTTTCTTGGCGACTTCCAGCGCGGCTTCGGTGATCTGTTCCGGGTAGCTGAACACCAGGGTGTCGATATCCGATTCCAGCCGCTCCATGAGGCCGTTGTACAGTTGATCGGCCAGCTGCTCCCTGCCCTGGCTGGCAACAAAGGAGAATGGCCGCTCCGTTATCACGCCAAACGAGGGGGGGAACATCAGCCCTCCCGGCACTCTCTTGATGACTTTGTATTTGAAAGCGCTCTGGTCTTGCTCATATTTAAGCGCTTGGTAAGAGGGCTGCTTGCTAAAGACCCACTCCTGGAACGCCTTGTTTTGAGGAAACGTAGACAACACTTCACTCTTCTTGCGTCCCGAATCAATGTAGTCATGCCGGCTGCTGCCGATATGGAAAAACTTGTCGTCATCCACGCTGAACATGACGCCGCCGGCCGGCCCGGCCGGAATCATGAATACCCCATTCAACGCCGTGCCGTGGAAAGACACCGCTTGGGCCTGAACCTTGCCCTCCAGAAAGTCCTTCACCGCTTGCGCGTACAGCGGCGTCTGGTGACCGCGGCTCAAATATTCCAGGCAGCGCACATTGATCATGTCCTGGTAAAACGACTTCATGCCGGCGGCGTTGTCCGGCTGGTCCCGATAGGCCTTGAGCTCGCGCTCCATGGCTGACTGCAAATTGTCCTTGGTCAGCGCATCCACCAGTTCCTGGTGTTGCATGCCGGTCACGCGGTATTCCCGCCCGGAGGAGTCCTTCAGGCGTTTGCTTTCATACAGGTACTGGCCGGTGACGATTTCCGTCAGCGTAAAGTAGCGGCTGGCGGGCAACGGCGCTCTCGGGCCTTGCAAATTAGGGTTGGGATGCACTCTGGGAAAGTAATCGACCCGTATCTTGCTGTCCGGCCGCAACTGCGTCTTGCTTCCCTTGCGCTGTTCAAAGGCGCTGATGCCCTTGCGGATATAGTCGTCGATATAGGACGCGGGATTCAGTATCGGCTGATACAGCCGCTCCACCCGCTCCAAGCTTTGCTCGCTCTGAAGCTGAAACGCTTGCTCCAACGCCTGGTCAGGGCTTGGCGGCGCGTCGGTCGGTACGGCCGCCCCTGTTGGCGGCGCGCTTTGCACGGCGAAGCCCTGCCGGTAACGCTCAACGATGGATTTGCTCAAATCGTCCGTCTGAGCATCGGCCAGCGCGGACAAGTCTTTCAAGATGACTTGGCCAAACTCGCGAAACTCGTTGAGGCTCGGCTTGTCCTTGATGTCGTCGATGAAAGCGCTGGTCAGCTCGATGGTCTTGAGCAGCCTCCGGATATCGCGCTCTTTACCCGGAGGCAGCTCCCGTACTTCGCCTGCCCGATCCGCCTTTTCGAAAAGGCGGTTGAACTCGGTGCGGATCGCCCTGCTCATGTCCAGATTGTGCAGCACCTGATCAATCTGAAACGGCAAGTCCTCCTCATCGTCTGTGTTTTCACTTGGCAAACTCCTGGCCGCTCGGCGCAGAGGAGCCCCTTCTTCCCCTTCCAGCGCCACGGCGAACTGCGGTTGATCAAACACAAAATGGAGATCATCCACATCCAGCTGCGTGATGATTTCATGCGCCAGCCGCAAGGCTTCGTCCTTGGCCGGGTTTGGCTGCGCCCCGTCTCGGCGCGCCCAGCCGTAGAGGAGAGCCCCGCCGGCGGCCATGGCGGCGATGCCGAGCAGAAGCGGCGCTTTCTGTTCCCACAACGCAGATCCGCCGGCAGCCGGCGCAGATGTGGTCATGGGCGGCTGGAACGGGCTGCTTTCGTCCTGAGACGCTGCCGGGGCCGAATGCACGAGTATTTCCTTCAGTTCTATCTCCGCCGGCAACGGTGCTGGCGCATCCTGACGCGCGCGCCACAAGGCATAACCGACAGCGGCCAGGCCCAGGGCTTCCAGGCTGATGCCGCCGGCCAATTGCCAATTGGCGGCCAGCCGGGACGGCGCGGCTGGCTGCGCGGTGGCCGGCTGCGCGGCGCTTGCGGCTTCGGCGCCGGGCAACAGGCCCCATGGCTGCTGTACCAGCGCATCGCAAGCGGACATGACGGCGTCCGCCAGCCAGTTTTCCATGCGCCGGGAGAGTTGTTCGCGCAAGTTCCGCACACTCTCGCTCTTACTGTCGGCCAGTGCGTCCAACCATTGATTGCCCCAGGCCAGCCAGGAGTCGGCAACCGGCTGCGCCCCCACGGTTTGGCCGGCTTCTCTCAAAGCCGGCAGCAAGGGAATCAGATCCACCAGTTTTTCCAACTGCGGATAATGCCGCACCACCTGGCAATCCTTGAGCTGGCGCGCCAGCAGCCGCAAGCGGTCCTCGGTTTCCACCCGGTCCTGGCTGTTGAAGGCCAGGCAAACCTGGTAAGCCAGCCTGGCGTTCAGGTATTGGCTGTAGGCAAACTGCAGGGTCTGGTTCTGGCTTTGATCATGGGCAACGAACCATTGCAGCGTCTGCTCCCAGCTGCTGTGGTTTTGCAGAGCTTCCGCGTACTGCACAGTGGCCGCGGCCAACGGGTCGCCCATCAGTTTTTCCACCAGATAGGGCTTGGCCACCGCCACAAAGCTGCCAGCCATGCGCTGAAACATGCCGCCCCAGCTTTCGGAAGCCGAACTTTCGCGGTAGAACTTTTCTAGCTCCTGCGCCGCATGAGCCGGCAGCCAGCGTTCGGCGAGATGAGCGCCGGCCCAAAGGCCGAGACTGGGCGCGGCGGCCTTGCCAAGATCGCGCATCAGCACCGCCCAGGATTCCGGACTCCGGTTCAACGTCAGCAGGCGATTCAACAAAACGACCGTGTCCGCATCCGCCCCCAGCGCGCTCTGAAACTGGCGGGTCCAAGACCATGCTGGACTCTCCACGCTGGTTTGGCCCAAAGCGCTCAGCAGCCACAAGGCCTGTCCACCCAGGCCGCTGTCCGCCGGGCTGCGGCCTAGCTGATCGGCAAACTGAAAAGCCGCAAGCAATTGCTCCGCCTGGGCTGGGCCGCCCAACAACATTTCCAGATGCGGCTGCAACGATTCCCGCAGCTCCGGTCGGGCCAGGGTTTCGGCCAACCAGCCCAATCGTTCCGCAAGCGAGCCGTTGACGGGATAAGGCACGGTCTTTTGCGTCTGCGCCAGCGCCTTGCCCAAGCGCAGCAAGGACGGGGCGAGCTGCTGTTCCAGCAACGGGTTGTCCGTCAAAATATCCAGATAATCACCTAGGCCGGCTTCCTGGGGCAGAGCCTGCCATAGCCGCACCTGGCCCAGGGTCTGCCTCATCGCGCCCAGGCTCTGGGCGATGCCGTCCAGCCGATCACCGTCCAGCGCTCGCTTCAACTGCGGATCCGCCAGCAGTTTCTCCGCGGCGGCCGTCAATTCCAGCGTCTTGCCCAGCACGGAAGGCTGATCCTTCAACTCCAACAAGCTGTGCTCCAATGCCGCCCACTGCCCGCTGGCGCTTTTCAACCAGGGGCCCACTGCGTCGAGATAGGCTTTCAATTTCCGGCCCTCCTGAGCCCCCAAGCCTTTGCCGCTGGCCAACTGCCGGCCAAGCCGGTCCAACGCCGTGGCCAGTTCTTCCAGTTTGCGCTGTGGGCTGTAATTGCCCTTGCAGATGCCACTCAGCTCTTCGTAGCTGTCCTTGAAGGCACGGAGTTGCGGCAGCGGGATCGCCTCGATGATGAGTTTTTCGAGCACCTTGTGAATGACTTTGCCAGCCATGTCCGACAGCATGCCGGCGACAGCCAGGCCAGGTCGCGGCTCCAACGGCGCCGTCTCGGCCGCACAGGGAAAAGCCGCCAGATAGGCTTGCGGGTGCTGCTCCACTTCCTGAATCACCTTTTGGGCGAATTGCTGCAAATACGACGGGGCGCCCTGCCCACCGCTTTTCCAGTCGTAGGCGTCCAGCTCCGCCAGCATGCGGTCGTTATCCCAGTGCGGGGATAACGACTGCTGTTCCGAATGCAGTTTTCCCGCCGCCATTTTGAGCAGTGCGGCGCTGTCATGGTCCCATTGGCGGAGATCGCGCAGTTTTTCCGTTTCACGCAGCAGCGCGGGATAGTAAGCCAAGGAGGTTTTGCTCTGCGGGGCTTCAGCCTGGCTCTGGACAGGAGCCTGGCTCTGAGGAGCGAGCAGGCGCGACAGCTTGGAAGAAATCATCATAATTGCAGGCTTTCGGATGGCGGATCAGGTGCGGTGGCCACGGACGGCGCTCTATTCGTTTGACCAAATTCGCCCTTGAGCGAATCTGCATGAAATGCGTTGGGAGGCGCATCATTCACGGCTACGCAAATTCCGAAGCAGATGAGGCGGGCTTGACGGATGACACGCGGCCTGACGCCGTGGCTTTCATTTAGGAATGCAGCTTAAAGGGCCGCCGGCAAGCCGGGCTTGCAAAAATTGTTGATTTGCCGAAATGGTTTTGTGAACACCTCCGCCCCATAAAAAAAACCCGCCAATATTGGCGGGTTCTTGTATGGCTGCGGTGTGAAAACCTGTTCAACTCATATCGCTGCGGCGGTACAGGCTGAGGCCGATGGCCAACACCGCCAGCATGCCGGCGCAGCTGCGGTTGATCCAGCCCATTACGCGGGCGGAGAAAGTGCGCATAGCGTGGCGGCCGCCGTAGGCGTAGATGAACATCATCACGCAATCCACGCTGGCGGTGACCACCGCCAGGATCATGTACTGCGTGAGCACCGGCTGGTCCTGGCGGATGAACTGCGGCAGAAAGGCGGTGAAGAACAGCAGGCCCTTGGGATTGGACAGGCCCACCACCAGCGAGCGCAAAAACGTGCCGCGGCCGCTGGCCTCGCCGCCCTGGGCGCTGGCCGTCAGCGCCTGGGTGGGCGCGCGCCACATCATCCAGGCCAGGTAAACCAGGTAGGCGGCGCCGCCCCATTTGACGATGGAGAACAGTTGTTCCGACGCCTGCAGCAGCGCGCCCAGGCCGCAGCCCACGGCGGCGATCAGCAGCAGATCGGACAGCACCGCGCCGGCAAAACCGTAGCTGGCGATGCGCATGCCGTGGCTGGCGCCGTTGTTGAGCGCCAGCAGCATGGACGGACCGGGGGTGATCATCACGGCGCTGACGGCGACGATGTACAGCAATAAGGTGGCGAAACTCATTCAAAACTCCAGGACGGCTATCATCTATGACTTGGCGCGGCCACCCGAAAACAGTCGACGACGACGGCGCGCGAAACGCGGCGTCTTGGCATGAAACAGGGAACTGGGTAGTACGGACAGGGGCGGCAAACAACGCAGAGCCGGCATCATAATATAAAAGCCGGCGCGGCTGTAGTGGCATATTGGCTTATGCTTATGCGCTTAAAGAAGAAGCGCTCCCTCTTTACCTGCACGCCACGCGCCTCCGTACGCCCGGGAACACGCGTATCCGGCACGCCCCCGGCCTCTTCAGGCTCGTCGCCGGAGGCGCGCCTCGCTCAGCCCTCGCGCCGCTTCTCGTACAGCACATCCCCGCCCTCGGCTGGGCCGGCCTGCCGCCAGCCCTGGCTCTGGTAAAAGCCGTTGGCGCGGATGGCGGCGTCGCCGTCGGTCGTCAGCCGGATCACCGGATGCTGCTGAAACAACGCGGCTTCGGCCTGACGCAGCAGTAGCCGGCCCAGGCCCAGGCCCTCGAACTCCGGCTTGACGAACAAGGCGAACACTTCGCCGGCGTCCAAGTCCGCCATGGCGAAGCCGGCCGGCTGGCCGTCCTGCTCCGCGATCCAGGCGCAGGGCGCGGCGGCGATGGTTTCGGCGATAGTCTCCGGCGTGATGCCCAGGCTGGCCAGTTGCTCGATGGAAAGGTGGTTTTGCCGGACGCTGGTGCGGATGTCGAACAGCGCGGCGATGTCGGCGCGGACGGCCGGACGGATGGTGGAACTCATACGCTTCCTTGCGGGCCGCTTACCTCCCGGATCGGCAAGCGGCGCTGGATTAAAGAACATAACCGGGCCGGCTGGGACCGCCCGCCGGCGGCAAAGTTCGCCGGCCGCGGCCCCGCGCCGGGAACCCGCGGCCGGCCCGCCGCTCCATAGTGCTATCTCGTCCGCAAACGCGGGCGGCTCTCTGCGAAGGAAGCGTCTCGATGCGATTGATTGCGTTGCTGTTGTTCGTCCTGCTGGCCTACTGGCTGATCCGCCGCGCGCTGAACCCGTCGCGGCCGGACGCGCCGCCGGCCGACGCCGTCTCCGAGACCGAGCGCGCCTGCCGGGTGCTGCAGGTGGCCTGGCCCTGCTCCGCTGAGGAGCTGAAAGCGGCTTACCGGGCGCGGATGGCGGAATACCACCCGGACAAGGTCAGCGCGCTGGGCCTGGAGCTGCGCGAACTGGCGGAACGCAAGAGCAAGGACATCAACGCCGCCTATCAGCGGCTGCTGCCGCTATGCGCCGACCGGCGCTAAGCGCCTGTTTACGATCTCGCGAGCTAAAGCGAGACAAGGCGTCGCGGCTGAGAAAGCGGAATGTACAAACGGTACATGAGCATTTTGAGCTTGTACTCACCGTGCAACACTTCACGAAGCGCAGCAGACTTTGAACAGGTTCTAAGCGCGTTCCGCCAACGCCGGCTCCCCCTCCCGGTTGGCCGCGCAACAAAAGCTTCATCAAAACCTCTCCTGGCCGAAACATGCGCCCACTATGCTGTGCCGGTTTTTTTCATGCCCGGAACATAACATCATGCGCACCCTCAGCCTGACCCTGGCCGTGACGGCCGCCATCGGCCTGGCCGCCTGCGGCAGCAGCGGCGGCCCCGCCAGCGGCTCCGCCAACAACAACCAGGGCCTCCGTCCCGCCGCCAAGAACGTGATCTTCTTCCTGGGCGACGGCATGGGCATCAACACCACCACCGCCGCCCGCATCTACTCCGTGGGCGAAGACGGCGAGCTGACCATGGACACGCTGCCGGAAAGCGGCTTCGTCAAGACCTTTTCCAACGACGCCCAGGTCACCGACAGCGCGCCGTCCATGTCCGCCTACATGACCGGCGTGAAGATGAACAACGAAGTCATCTCCATGTCCACCAACACCCAGGCCAAATCCCCCACCGCGGACTACACCTCCAACTGCGGCGTCGGCAACGGCCAGCCGGTCAGCACCCTGCTGGAGCTGGCCAAGGCCGGCGGCAAGGCCACCGGCGTGGTCACCACCACCCGCGTCACCCACGCCACCCCGGCCGCCACTTACTCCCACGTTTGCCACCGCGACGCCGAATCCGACATCGCCGCCCAACTGGTGCCGGGCGGCGCACTGTACAACGCCAAGCTGCAAGACGGCGTGGACGTGGTGTTTGGCGGCGGCCGCCAGTTCTTCCTGCCCAAGGCCGCCGGCGGCAAGCGCGCCGACGGCCGCGACCTGGTGGCGGAGCTGAAGGCCAAGGGCTACGGCTACGCCGCGGACAAAACCGGCTTCAACGCGCTGGACCCGGCCAAGACCAGCCGCGCCGTGGGCCTGTTCACCAGCAGCCACATGAGCTACGACCTGGACCGCGACGCCGCCAAGGAGCCCAGCCTGGCCGAGATGACTTCCAAAGCCATCGCCATGCTTGCGGACCGCAAGGACAAGCAGGGCTTCTTCCTGATGGTGGAAGGCGGCCGCATCGACCACGCGCTGCATGAAACCACCGCCAAGAAAGCGCTGCAGGACACCGTGGCCTTCGACCAGGCGATCAAGGCCGCCATCGACGCGATGAAACAGCGCGACCCGGACCTGAAAAACACCCTGATCGTGGTCACCGCGGACCACGACCACACCCTGGTGCTCAACGGCTACGCCCAGCGCACCGGCAAGACCACGCCCGCCAACCCCGGCGTGCTGGGCCTGGTGAAGAACTACAGCAACGGCAGCGTGGCCACCGACGCCGACGGCATGCCCTACTCCATCATCGGCTTCGGCAACGGCGAAAACCGCGTCAACGGCAACCGCAACGCCGCCGCCGCGCTGACCGACGCCGTGGTCTCCGCCAACGACTACCACCAGGAAGCGGCGGTGCGCATGCCGGCCGGCGGCGAAACCCACGGCGGCACCGATGTCTACATCGGCGCCATCGGCCAGGGTTCGGACGCCTTCCACGGCTTCCTGGAAAACATCGACGTGTTCGGCCTGGTGAAAAAAGCCGCCGCCCTGTAACGCCGCACCCGACCCTGCGCAAACCAATACAAGAGAACCAGAATGAAACCGATGATGAAACCGCTGCTCAGCGTCGCCGCGCTGACCGCCGCCCTGCACGCGCTGCCGGCCCAGGCCGCAGGTGAAGCCAAGAACGTGATCTTCTTCCTGGGCGACGGCATGGGCCCCACCACCGTCACCGCCTCGCGCATCTACAAATACGGCGAGGCCGGCAAGCTGAACATGGAACAGCTGTCCCGCACCGCCCGCGTCAAAACCTTCTCCAATGACGCGCAAACCACCGACAGCGCGCCGTCGATGTCCGCCTATATGACCGGCGTGAAGATGAACAACGAAGTCATCTCCATGTCCGCCGACACCCGCGCCATCGACCCCAACAGCAACGGCACCGGCAACTGCGGCAATGGCAACGGCCAGCCGGCCACCACCCTGCTGGAACTGGCCAAGGCCAAGGGCAAGGCCATAGGCGCGGTGACCACCACCCGCGTCACCCACGCCACCCCGGCCGCTACTTACTCCCACGTCTGCCACCGCGACGCCGAATCCGACATCGCCGCCCAGGCGGTGCCGGGCGGCACCGGTTACAACGCCAAGCTGGGCGCCGGCCTGGACGTGCTGATGGGCGGCGGCAGCAAGTTCTTCCTGCCCACCGCCTCCGGCGGCAAACGCCCGGACGGCCGCAATCTGCTAACCGAAATGCAGGCCAAGGGCTACACCCTGGTGAGCAGCGGCAGCGAGCTGGCCGCCTTCAACCCGCAATCCGGCAACAAGCTGCTGGGCATCTTCAACAAGGACCACATGGACTACGAGCTGGACCGGGTGAAGAACAGCCTGAACCAGCCCAGCCTGGCCGACATGACCGCCAAGGCCATCGACACCCTGTCCCGCAACGGCAACGGCTATGTGCTGATGGTGGAAGGCGGCCGCATCGACCACGCGCTGCACGGCACCAACGCCAAGCGCGCACTGGAAGACACCATCGCCTTCGACAACGCCATCAAGACCGCGCTGGCCAAGGTGGACCTCAACAACACCCTGATCGTGGTCACCGCCGACCACGACCACACCATGACCATCAACGGCTACGCCAAGCGCGGCAACCCCATCCACGACATCGTGCGCGGCTACGCCGACGGCAAGGAGTCCAAGGACGCGGACGGCGCCACCTACACCGCCCTGGTGTTCGGCAACGGCCCCAACCGCAAGGCCAGCCGCGTGTCGGTGGATTCCGCCACCGCGATGGGCGACGACTACCAGCAGGAAACCGGCATCCGCCTGTCCAGCGAAACCCACGGCGGCGGCGACGTGATGCTGATGTCCGGCGGCGCCGGCTCCAAGGGCTTCAAGGGCGTGATGGACAACACCAAGGTGTTCGGCCTGGTGAAAAGCGCGCTGGGCCTGTAAGAACCTGTTAACGATCTGCTACGCGTCGGCGATACGGCGTTGAAAACCAGCTCAAAATGCTCATGTACCACATGTACATTCCGCTTTTTCACTCGTTTTCGCCTTGTCTCGCTCTAGCTCGCGAAATCGTAAACAGGCTCTAACCCCCCCCTCGCGATGAGCTCCGCGCCGGCGCCGCTCCAGGCCCGGCGCGGCCGTCCCGGATTCACTCCATTCGGCTTGCCCTCGGGCAAGCCTCCTTTTACGACTGACGAAAGACCGCAATGACAATCCTGCTGCCGCTGGCCTTGCTGGCGCTGTCCCCGGCGCTGCGCGCCGCCGCGCCGGACCTGGTGGCCACCATCAGCTACGAAACCGTCACCGTCGGCAACGACGGCGTGGAAAAAACCATACGCTATCGGGAAAAACTGACCCGCCAGGGCAAGCACGTCTGGCGCGAACGGCTGAACGCGCGTGCCGGCGGCCACGATCACGACGACGGCCATGGCGCGGAAGACGGCCACGACCACATCGACTACGCCGCCGCCAGCCGCCATGTGTGGCTGGACGCCAAGGGCCAGCCGCGACTGGAATTCGCCGTGCCGCAACAGCGGCTGCTGGTGCAAGTGGGTCAGCGCGAATGGGGCGACGTCGGCTTCGACGGCTCCTGGGCCCTGGCCAGCCAGCTGGTGGACATCGCCAAGCTGAAAGGCTTTGCCGTCAGCCCGGGCGCGGACGGCAGCCGCTGGTATCGCAAGACCGCCAACGGCCACAGCAAACAATTGCAGTGGAGCACGCGCTGGGCGATGCCGCTGCGGGTGGAGTCGCGCTCCCAGGACGGCCGCCACCGCGAAAGCATGCGCGTGGAGATCCGCCCGCTGGCCGCCGGCCAGCCGCTGCCGTGGGCGCAGACCAGCCGGCTGCGCGGCAAGGACTATATGGATACGCTGGACTGAGCAGCCCCTCTCGCCAAACCAGACGCGGCGGCGTGAGCCGCCGTGCGCCCCCGCCTGGAAGACGGCACAGCTGCCTCCCAAACCCCACCTGACAATAAGGTCAGGCAGCGCCATTCAAGCAGCCAACATTTGATCCAGGCCCTTGTCACGTCATTGTCCTGATACTTAGAATCCCCTCGCTATCTAGTCTCTTGAGCCCAAAACACCCCTCAGACACCCTCCTGCGCGAGGGTGCCTCTATTTTTGCGTCAGGAAAAAAGCCCATGGACCTCAGCACCCTGCTCGCCAGCTTCGCCTCCGCCTTCAACCAGGACCAGCGCCTGCTCACCCTCAGCCTGGGCGACGGCAGCGTGGCGGCCGAGCAATTGCTGCCCCTCAGCCTGGCCGGCGAGGAAGGCGTGTCCCGGCCTTACGCCTACCAGCTCACCTGTCTGTCCCCGGACGGCGCGATCGAACTCAAGACCCTGCTCGGCCTGCCGGCCCGCATCGGCATCCTCGACGCCGCCGGCGCTGAGAGCCTGCGCTGCGGCGTGGTGTCCAAGGTGGAAAGCCTGGGCTCGGACGGCGGCTTCAGCCGCTACCAGCTGACCATAGAGCCGCCGTTCGCGCTGCTGCGTCATCGCGTCAGCTCGCGAGTGTTCCAGGACCTGACGGTGCCGGACATCGTCAAACAGATCCTGGCCGAGCATCAGCAAGCCAACCCGGTGTTCGCCCGCGTCCAGACCCTGGACTTCAAGACCGGCGCGGCCTCGCCGCGCAGCTATTGCCTGCAATACCGAGAATCCGATTACGACTTCATCGTCCGGCTGCTGCACGAAGAGGGCTATGCCTGGCGCTTCGATCATCTGGACGGTGAAGTACCGCAAGTGCAGTTGGTCGCCTTCGACGACCCCTATAGCCTGCCGCCGGCCGGCGTCGAGCGGGTGCGTTTCCACCGCAGCGACGCCACCGAGGCCGAAGACGGCCTGACCGAGTGGAATGCCCAACGCCAGATCGTCCCCGGCGCGGTGGCGCTGGCCAGCTTCGACTACCAGCCCGTCAGCACCCAGCACAGCGGCGACGACAGCCGCATCGACCAGGGCCAGAACGGCAAGGCGCTGCAGTCTTCTTTGCACGACTACGACCCGCAATCGCTGTACTACGCCGGCGACGCCGACCAGCTCAGCCACTACGCCCAGCTGCGCCAGCAGGCGCATGACCTCAAGGCCAAGCAATTCAGCGGCGGCGGCAGCGTGCGCGGCTTGGCCGCCGGCCAGTGGTTCCGCCTGGACGAGCACCCGGCCCACGATGGCGACAGCAGCGAACAGCGCGAATTCGTCGTCACCCGCCAAAGCTTAAGCGCGCGCAACAACCTGCCGGCGGATCTCAAAGCCTTCCAAGACGGCAAAGAGGCCCAACCCTTCCGCGCCGACTTCGACGCCCAACGCCGCGGCGTGCCGCTGACCCCTGCCTACGCCCACACCGAACTGGCCAAGCCCAAGTCCCGTGGCGTGCAAACCGCCACCGTGGTCGGACCGGTAGGCAGCGATGCCGGATCGAACAGTCCCGAAGAGGTCTACACCGATCAGTACGGCCGCATCAAGGTGCAGTTCCACTGGCAACGGATGGACGAACACCCCAGCATAGGCGCCAACCTCGACGACAAATCCTCCTGCTGGCTGCGGGTGGTGATGCCCAGCGCCGGCGCGGGCTGGGGCCACCAATTCATTCCGCGCATCGGCCAGGAAGTGTTGGTCGACTTCATCGAAGGCGACATCGACCGCCCGGTGATCACCGGCGTGCTCTACAACGGCAGCCACCCGACGCCGGACTTCAGCGGCGCCGGCGCCTTGCCGGCCAACAAGACCCTGTCCGGCATCAAGTCCAAAGAACACCAGGGCGGCCAGTACAACGAACTGCTGTTCGACGACACCCCGGGCGAAGTCAGAGCCAAACTCAGTTCCGAACCCGGCAAGACCCAGCTCAACCAGGGCTTCCTGACCCACCCGCGCAGCAACGGCAAGGCCGAAGCGCGCGGCGACGGCTTCGAATTGCGGACAGACAGCCACGGCGCCATCCGCGCCGGCCACGGCCTGCTGCTGAGCACCGAAGCGCAGAACGGCGCTGGGGGCAAACAACTGGCGCGCGAACAGGCGCAAAGCCAGCTGGACGCGGCCCTGGGTCTGAGCCAGAGCCTGGGCGACACCGCCACCGGCCAGCAGGCCGACACCATGGAAACCGGGCCGGACAAGGTCAATCCGGACAACAGCAAGGCGGGCAAAGGGGATAAGGGGCATTTACAGCAGCAGGCGGCCGCGCTGAAAGCCTGGGAAGCCGGTTCCAACACCGACAAAGACGGCAAGATGGCAAAAGACCAAGCCGGCCAGCAACCGCTGATCGTGCTGTCCGCGCCGGCCGGCATCGCCAGCCTGAGCCAGCAAAGCCAGACTCTGGCGGCGGGCACCAACCTGGACCTGGTGGCGCAGCGCGACACCAACCAGACCAGCGGCCGGCGCTGGCTCCACAATGTGGGCCAGCACATCAGCCTGTTCGTCACCGGGGTCAAGGACCAGATCGCGTTGAAGCTGATTGCCGCCAAGGGCAAGATGCAGGTGCTGGCGCAGAGCGACAGCATCGAGGTGACCGCGGACAAGGGTGTGACGGTGACGTCCTGCAAGGAAAGAATCACCGTGGCCGCCAAACAGGAAATCCTGCTCAATGTCAGCGGCGGCGCTTACATCCGCATCGCCGGCGGCAATATCGAACTGCATTGCCCGGGCAAGGTGTCGGTGAAAGGCGCCAGCCACCAGATGAGCGGGCCGGACCGGATGAATATCGCACACCCCGCTTTTCCCAAGCACCTGCCCAAATCCCCGCTGACGGTCCAGATCGACCAGGCAGGGCAAGGCGTAAACAGCAGTTGGGCCGGCATGCCCTTCACTCTGTACGCCGACGGCGCAGAGATGAAAAAAGACGTGCTGGACGACAGCGGCCGCCTGCATATCGACCACATGGCGCCCAACCAGAAATACCGGATCGAAATGGCCAACGGGGTCAAATACGATATTCCGGTGCCCAATGAATACAGTAATCCCAGCCAGGGCGAACCGGCCAATCTGGGTTTCCACGGCCACCAGGCCGGCAGCGCCGACGACGCCGGGCGCACCTCGCTGCTGGAGTCGGCGCGGGAGGATTTCCTGAGCCTGGCGAAAGGGAAAGGACGCAATCATGGCTGACGCAGGCAAGAACAAACCAATCAAAGTCCCGGTTGCTCAAAACCAGACCATGCGCTGCACCATCACCCCGCCCTGGTTTGTCGACAAATCGGAATACAATGCGCTGACCGCCAGTTTTCAGCCGCTGGTCAATGGCGAACGCGCCTTCCGCGCCGTGCATCAGGCGATTGAAGCGGCCAAGAAATCGGTCTGCATCATCTGCTGGGGTTTCCAACCGTCGATGTATTTCATCCGCGACGGCAAATCGCCTTGCATTGGCGAACTGCTCAGGCAGAAAGCCAAACAGGGGGTGAAGGTCAAAGTCCTGGGCTGGCGCATGGGACCGGCCGGCAGCAACCTGGCCCAGTACGGCCCGGAGAACAACCAGCCTGGCGGCGGATTGTTCAGCAGCAGCCCCACCGCCACGCCGGAGCAAAGGAAATACGATCATTGCTGGTACGGCAACTCGCAACACCTGATCGCCAACCCGCGCTTTGTCGGACGCGACTTCAGCCTGACCGAGCGGGCGGAAATTCTTTACCGCTCGCTGTTTCAAGCCACCGACACCCAGCTGAGAAAAACCACCAGCGCGGTTCAGGCCGCCACCGTCACCCATCACCAGAAAATGGTGCTGGTGGACTACGAAGACCCGCAGCGCGCGGTCGGCTTCGTGATGGGCCACAATATGTTGGACGAGTACTGGGATAAGGACGCGCACAGCTGCAAACGCTATCCGCCGCACCTGGGGCCAAATGGACACGGCCCGCGCCAGGACATTTCCAGCCGCGTGACCGGCCCCATCGTCGGCGATCTGTTCGCCAACTTCTGGCAAGCCTGGAAGAAGGAAACCGGGGAAACGCTGCCCAAGCCGGACTTCCGCGACTACCCCGCGCGCCCGGACAGCCAGAACCTGCCCATCCAGGGGCAAATCCTGCGCACCCAGGCGCAATACAATGTCCGCGACATCGAAAAGCTCTATCTGCAGGCGGTCAACAACGCCAGCTCCATGATCTACATCGAGAACCAGTATTTCCGCTGGCCGCCCTTGGCGGACAAGATCAAGGCCGCCGCCCAGGCGCAAACCCGCTGCGGCCGCGACCCCGGCAAGCACGACTCGCTTTATCTCTTTGTGGTGACCAACTCCAGCGACGAAGGCATGGGCGACGGCACCGTCAAAACCTATGAAATGCTGGACAGCCTGGGCCGGGCGGAAACCATCCCCAACGTCGCCCGGCTGGAGCGCGCGCAAGACCTGCAAACCCAAATGAACCGGACCGAGGTCGAAATCCGGCAAACCCAGCTGGAACGCAATCTGCAGCTGATACCCAATGGCTACGCCAACAAAGCCAAGATCCAGGCGTATCAGCAGCAAAAGCAGGCTTTGGAAGCCAAGCAGGCCGCGCTGGAAGCCCGCAAACGGCAGCAGGCTGCGCGGAAAGCGGCGCTGGAGCAGCCCGACGCCCCCATCCTGCCGGAAGAGCGGCCGGGCCTGAAAGTGCATGTCTGCACCCTGGTGGCGCCGGATTCGGAACCCACCACGCCGGACAGCAAACGCGTCAGGATGAAATACCCGATGAGCGCGGAATCCTATACCGTGCCCGGCCGGGACTGGACACCGGTCTACATTCACAGCAAGCTGATGATCGTCAACGACACCTTCATGACGCTGGGCAGCGCCAACATCAACACCCGCAGCATGCAGGTGGACAGCGAACTGAATATCGCCCACCACCGGCCGGAGATCACCCCGGTATTACGGCGGCAGCTGTGGAATATTCATACCAAGGGCATGGGGGCGCAGGATAAGCCGAAAGATGCGTATCAAAAATGGCTTGAGATAATTAATGAAAATAGAAAAGCTAATGCAAAATTTCAAACACCAATAGCCTCCCTTGTTGAGTTTTCCCGCCTAAGCGCCACACGCACCAACAAGGACTAAGTTGTGAAATACCTTTCACTTTTAACCCTATGTCTGATTCTCGCCGCCTGCGGTAATAAGGAGCGTAACGTGCCCACGCTTGATGAGGTCAAAGCCAATCTGGCCTTTAACTGTGTCTACGAAAAAGACCACTTGCCAACACGAGATCCCGACGCGGAGCAGCTCTATCGCTATGCGCGCCATGTGCAAAAGAATAATCTGCTGAAGGATGATGTCAGCGTTTATCCAGTGCTGGAGCGTTATTACCGCATCGCCACCGCTTACGGTCATGACAAGGCCAATCTGGAGTTGCGCCAGATGATAGCCAAGGGCCAGGCTTGGAGCGCCGACCCGGTCAAAGAAACCCTGGACCTGACCGAGGAACTGATACGCCTAGGCGTGCCGGGCGGCTATTACGATATGGCCCGCTACCTTGATGCCGGCTACGGAGTCAAAAAAGACCCTGAGCTGGCGTTACGCTATTACCGCAAGTCGGCGGACATGGGAAGTCCAGAGGGGCAGTACTACGTTGCTGAAAAACTAGCACCACTGGATCGAGCACCAGAAGTAGCACGAAAAATGTACCAGTGTGCAGCAGAGCAAGGAGACGGGAATGCTGGGGATAGTCTTGGGCGCGACCTTAAAGGCGACAAGCTTTTTAATGATGCATTAAAAGCTTTCCAGTTAGGGGTTAAGGGGGGAAACGAGGCTTCAGTTTCGACAATGGGAGAAACTTTTCTGGAGCCGCCGACGGCTAGTAAAATTTATTTCATGAATGTAGCCAAAGACCCTGAGCGTAGCCAGCGCTATAAGGCAATCGGTGACATCCTCGGCCGCTATTCCTACCTCCACCCCACCGTACCCGAGTTAGACGAGATCGTCCCGCTGCCCCCAGCCAAGCTACCACCCTGGGACGGCAAGATTCAGTGGCTGAAAGATCACGAAGCCAATATCGCCCCGCCCAAGCCCAGCGAAGAACTGATGGAAAAGCTAGCCAAAGCCAAGGGGCTGGCCCCTAAAACCGGCAGGCCGCTGGGTGCTGACGCTTCCTAAGCGCGCTCTGCTCTGGGCGCTGCTGCTTCTGTTGACCGCTTGCGGCAACAAGCAGCGCGCCGTGCCCACGCTTGATGAGATCAAAGCCAATCTGGCCTTTAGCTGTGTCTATGAAAAAGACCACTTGCCAACACGCGATCCCGACGCGGAGCAGCTCTATCGCTATGCGCGCTATGTACAAAAGAATAATCTGCTGAAGGACGACGTCAGCGTTTACCCCGTCCTGGAGCGTTATTACCGCATCGCCACCGCTTACGGTCATGACAAGGCCAATCTGGAGCTGCGCCAGATGATAGGCAGGGCACAAGCCTGGAGCGCCGATCCGGTCAAGGAAACCCTGGACCTGACCGAGGAACTGATACGCCAAGGCGTGCCCGGTGGCTATTACGATATGGCCCGTTACCTTGATGCAGGGTATGGGGTACAAAAAAATCCAGAATTAGCTTTACGCTACTACAGAAAGTCAGCAGATCTTGGCAACCCTGATGGACAATTCCTTGTGGGTGAAAAGCTTGACCCAATAGAAATAGCCCCAAATATCGCAGAACAAATGTTTATTTGTGCAGCCCAACAAGGACACGGACGGGCAGCCAATTCTGCGGCCATTGGGTATGAGTTAAAAGAAAAATATCAAGAATCAACCAGTTTATTTCATCAGGGAGTGAAGAATGGTGACTCTGCCTCTGCCTCTAGACTTGAGCATGGATTCTCAGCCCCACCCAATACCGACAAGTTATACTACCTAAACTTAGAAAAAGACAGTACACGCAGTCAACGCTATAAGGCCATTGGAGATATTCTTGAGCGTTACTCCTATCTCCACCCCACCGTGCCCGAGTTAGACCAAATCGTCCCGCTACCTCCGGCCAAGCTGCCACCTTGGGATGGCAAGATTCAATGGCTGAAAGATCACGAAGCCAATATCGCCCCGCCCAGGCCCAGCGAAGAACTGATGGAAAAGCTGGCCAAAGCCAAGGGGCTGGACCCAAAGACCGGCAGGCCGCTGGGTGCCGACGCTTCCTAAGCGCGCTCTGCTTTGGGCGCTGCTGCTTCTGTTGACCGCCTGCGGCAACAAGCAGCGCGCCGTGCCCACGCTGGATGAGGTAAAAGCCAATCTGGCCTTTAACTGTGTCTACGAAAAAGACCACTTGCCAACACGCGATCCCGACGCGGAGCAGCTCTATCGCTATGCGCGCTATGTGCAAAAGAACAATCTGTTGAAGGACGATGTCAGTATCTACCCAGTACTGGAACGCTATTACCGTATTGCCACGGCGTATGGCCATTACAAGGCTAACTTGGAGTTGCGCCAGATGATAGGCAAGGGCCAAGCCTGGAGCTCGGATCCAGTAAAGGAAACCCTAGATTTGACCGAGGAGCTGATACGCCAGGACGTGCCAGGCGGCTACTACGACATGGCTCGCTATCTTGATGCAGGCTACGGGGTGAAAAAAGACCCAGAACTAGCCTTGCGTTATTATCGAAAGTCGGCGGATATGGGTAGTCCTGAGGGGCAATACTATGTAGCTGAGAAATTGGCTCCGCTTGACAAGGCCCCCGATATTGCACGTCAAATGAGAAAATGTGCAGGTGAACAAGGGCATGGGCGAGCAGCTGATATGCTTGGGCGAAACATGAAAGGGAAGAGGATGTACGCCCAAGCTGTAGAAGCATTCCAACTTGGGGTAAAGGGAGGCTACTCTACTTCTGCCGTTGACCTACAACATGGTTTCGCTGGGCCTGAAGAAATAGACAGTTTCAACTACCTTGCGTTAGAGAAGGACTTTGAGCGTAGCCGCCGCTATAAAGAGATTGCCGATATTCTAGGCCGCTACTCCTACCTCCACCCTACCGTACCCGAGTTAGACGAAATCGTCCCGCTGCCTCCAGCCAAGCTACCGCCCTGGGATGGCAAGATTCAGTGGTTGAAAGATCACGAAGCTAATATCGCCCCGCCCAAGCCCAGCGAAGAACTGATGGAAAAGCTGGCCAAAGCCAAGGGGCTGGACCCAAAGACCGGCAGGCCGCTGGGTGCCGACGCTTCCTAAGAACCTGTTCAAAGTCTGCTGCGCTTCAGCGATACGCCGTTGAAAACGCCTTCGAAATGCTCATGTACCACGTGTACATTCCGCTTTTTCGCTAGTTTTCGCCTTGTCTCGCCCTTGCTCGCGAGACTTTGAACAGGCTCTAAGAGCGGCTAACAAAACTCCTGATACTGCGTTGCGCCGACTTGCCGTACTCAAGTACTGCCTGCGTCGGCGCGCCTTGCCTCAGACGTAAAACTGACAATGTCAGCCGCTCTAAACACATGTTTACGATCTCGCGAGCTAAGGCGAGACAAGGCGAAAACGGCTGAGAAAGCGGAATGTACATACGGTACATGAGCATTTCGAAGGCGTACTCATCGTGTAACGCTCCACGCAGCGCAGCAGATCGTAAACAGGTTCTTACACATTTCGCCCCAACAGCTGGCAAGGCCAGCCGTCCACGTCGAAAGCGGCGATGCGTTCGTAGCCGCAGGACTCGTAAAAACGCGCCAAGGCCCCGGAACCGCCGCCGTAGCAATCGACGCGCAAGCACCGGACGCCCGCCAGCCTCGCCTGCTCGTCCGCAAAAGCCATCAAGCGCCGGCCAATGCCGCGCGCGCTGGGGCGGCGCGAGGCCACCAGCAGGCGCACGTAGATTTCAGGCTCCGTCGCCGCCGGCACATAGGGCATGGCTTCCCCCAGCACCAAGGCGGCCAGCACCTCGCCGCCCCGCTCCTCCGCCACCCAGGCTCCCGGCAGCGAACAGGCCTCGACCACCCGTTCCACTTGCCGCGGCTGGCTTGACCAAGGCTCGCTTCCCCATTGCTCCGCATTGCCCATGGAGACAAACCAGGCAATGATTTCGTCGAAGATTTTCAATACCGCGGGCGCGTCGGCCGCGCTTGCGCGGCGGATGATCACGCCGTCCGATTCCGCGTTCACCATATGACCGTCCTTCTCTGAATGCTCGTCAGGCGGGGGCGGCTTATCCGCCTCAAATCCCGCTTTTTAAAAAACCTGCTCAAAGCCTCGCTAGCCAGAGCGAGCCAAGGCGAAAGCTGCTGAGAAAGTGGAGTATACCTTCAGCACATCAGCATTCCGAATGAGGTACTCGCCGTGTCACGCCTCACAAAGCGCAGCAGATCGTCAATCAGGAGCCAAGAACCTCTTCAACAAGCTTCCGCGTGGGTATCGCTACGCTCCACCCACCCTACTCATGACAAGCGGCCACGCGTAGGGAGGGAGGAGCCGCAGGCGATACCCGCCAGCTGCCGCTGTTTTCTCGGCGACAGGTTTTATACAGGGGATAACGCCAGCCTAGGCAAAACACGGCATATGGGCACTGAATGCGGCACTCGCCGTGTCACGCCTCACAAAGCGCAGCAGATCGTCAATCAGGAGCCAAGAACCTCTTCAACAAGCTTCCGCGTGGGTATCGCTACGCTCCACCCACCCTACTCATGACAAGCGGCCGCGCGTAGGGTGGGAGGAGCCGCAGGCGATACCCGCCAGCGCTCGCTGTTTTCTCGGCGACGGGTTTTATACAGGGGATAACGCCAGCCTAGGCAAAACACGGCATATGGGCACTGAATGCGGCACTCGCCGTGCCGCGTCTCACAAAGCGCAGCAGATCGTCAATCAGCTGCCAAGAGCTTCTTCAACAGGCTCCCGCGTGGGTATCGCTACGCTCCTCCCACCCTACTCATGACAAGCGGCCACGCGTAGGGAGGGAGGAGCCGCAGGCGATACCCGCCAGCTGCCGCTGTTTTCTCGGCGACGGGTTTTATGCAGGGGATAACGCCAGCCTAGGCAAAACACGGCATATGAGCACTGAATGCGGCACTCGCCGTGCCGTGTCTCACGACGCGCAGCAGATCGTCAATCAGGTGCCAAGAACCTCTTCAACAGGCTTTCGCGTGGGTATCGCTACGCTCCACCCACTCTACTCATGACAAGCGGCCGCGCGTAGGGTGGGAGGAGCCGCAGGCGATACCCGCCGGCGCTCGCTGTTTTCTCGGCGACGGGTTTTATGCAGCGCTTGGGGATAACGCCAGCCTAGGCGAGACAAGACGTTGCGGCTGAGAAAGCGGAATGTACAAGTGGTACATGAGCATTTCGAATGCGGTACTCACCGTGCCACCTGTCACGACGCGCAGCAGATCGTAAACAGCTTCTAAGGCAACACCCCCAGCAGGGACCACAGCCGCCGCGCCTCGGCGTCGCTGTCGATCAGCTCCGCCAGCAATTCCCGCAACGGCTTGTCTCCCCACTCCACCGCGCGGTAGATCAGATAGGGCACCGGGCTGTGCGGTTCGGTGCGCGCCAGGTAGTCGGCGATGCCGCGCAGCTGGCGGTAGGCGTCTTCCCTCCCCTGCGGCTCGCGTTGGGAAAACGCCGGCGCGGCCACCCGCGGCGGCGGCGCGTCATGGCCTGCTTCGGCTTCGATTTCCGCTGGCGGCGTGGCGGCTTCGGCGCGGCCTACGGCGGCGTCTTCCGCTTCCGGCGGCGCGCCGGGATGCAGCACCGCCAACTCCTGCAAGGCTTGCGCCGCCTGTTCCAGCGCCTGGTTCAGCGGCGCGTAGGACGGCGCGTCCGCGCCCATGTGCTCGTCGCACCAGCTTTGCAGCCGCGCCAGCCATTGCCGGCTGCGCGCCAGCGCGCCGCGGCTGTCCTCCAGCACAGCCGGCGGCAGCGCTCGCACCCAGTCGTGCAGCTTCTGCTGCTCGTGGCGCGCCTGCTCGCGCTCCAGCTTGCCTTCGTCTCCGCCGGCCAGCAGCCGGCGGTTGAGGTCCTGCCACTGCCGCAGGGTCAGCGGCTGCCGTTCTTGCGGCGGCGGCGCGTCCAGCAAGGGCACCTGGGCCGCCAGCGTGGCGGCGTAGGTCTTGGCCAGCCATTCCAGCGGGCCGGTGCGAAAGCTCTGATCGTCTTGCTGCGGCAAGGGATGCAGGCTGTCCCAGAATTGCTCGCAGCATTGCGCGCTCAGCGCCAGCCCCGCTTCCAGGCCGGACAGGCCCAGCAGGTGCAGCCAGGATTCGCCCAGCCAGGCGGCCACCATCAAATCCTTGCTGCGCTCGGCCAGCAGCGCGGAGGCGACGCGCTCCACTCCGGCCCAGTCCGCGCGCTTCAGATCGCTTTCCCAGATGCCGGCGGGCAGGCTGGGATCGTCCTCGCGCCGCAGCTCGCGCAGTTGGTCGTATTCCGGCGCGTAGCGCAGCGGCTCGCCGCCGGGATTGTCCGCGGCGATGGCTTGCAACAGGGTATCCAGACTCGGCGTGGCGCTCATGGCCGTTTCCTCATGGTGTTCAATGCGCGCATCAACTGCCTTCTATCGCGGCCAGCCGCGGGTTGGCGGCGGCGCGGAACGGCGACGGCGGCGCGGAGTAAGGCAGGCTGGCCACCGCCAGGCCGCTCTTGCCGCCCGGCGCCTGCAAGCTCAGCCGCAAAAACATCTGCGCGTTGCCGCTGCCCAGCAGCGCCGGGTTGCGCACCGGCAGCGCCAGCATCAGGCCCACGTCGTTGAAGCCGTCCGCGTTGTTGACGCGCAGCGGCGAATTGTTCTCGCGCAACAACCGCAGCAAGCCCCATTGGCCGCCGTAGTTCCAGCTGGCCAGCCGCTCGAACACGGTCAGTCCGTTTTGCGTCGAATCCTCCACCGGCGCCTGCTGGGACTCCTTGGCCCAGCGCAGGGTCGCCGTCACCGGCTGGCCGATGTTCCAGTGCAGGCGCTGGCCGTCGCCGCCGGGGTAGCGCAGGCGCTGGCCTCCGCTGGCCAGCGTCCATTCGATCACCTGGTCCGCCGCCTGCTCGTGTTCGCGGTCGGTGCGCCAGCGCACTTCCACGTCCACGCCTTGCCACGGCCCACCGCCCTCGCGGGCAAACATCGGGCCCAGCCAGGCCCGCGCCGCCTTGGCCGCGTCCAGGAAGCGCCGCGCGGCCTGGGCCTGGCCGGACTTGAGGTCTTGCAGCCCGGCCGCGGCCAAGGCGCCGCTGTCGTCCATCATCCGCATGAACTCCGCCACCCGCTCCGGCGCGGCGTCCGGCGCGCTCAGCTTGGCGGCGAAGGGGAAGCGATTGGCCAGGTATTGATTGAAGAAGGCGCTCAGCTTCAGGTAGGCGGCGGCGCCGGCCTGGGTGCGCAGCGCGCCGCAGCGGTCGCTGGCCAGGCTGACCAGGGTCTGGGCGCGTTCGGCGAAGATATTGCCGGAGGCCGGCAGCTCCACCTGGTCCAGCACCGCGCGGCAATTGGCCACGTCCATCTCGTTGAAGTCCTTGACGATCATGGTCTCCAGCACCGTAGGCGCGCTGTTGGCGGCTTTTTCCTTGTAGTGGCGCAGCTCGGTGGTCGCGCTTTGCCAGCGCTGCACCAGCTGCTGGTCGCTCACCGACATTTCGCTCTTGTGCGACAACAGCCAGTTCAGCGCCGGCGCCTGCGCCTGGGACAGGGTGCCGATCAGCTCCAGCTGCGAGCCCAGGTATTGTTGCAGTTCACGGGCGCCACCGGCGCGGAAGGCGCGGGCGCCGGCGTTGCGCGAGCCGTCCCACCAGCGGAAGCTGCCTTGCAAGGGCTGGTACACCGCCAGCCCTTGCAGGCTGCGCTCGGCGTGGCGCAAGGATTGCAGCGCGCGCCGGTCCATTTCCGCCACCAGCTTGCCGCGCAACGCGGTTTGAGCCAAATCGTCCATTGCCGCCAGCAAGGGGGTGGCCGCCTTGGCCTGGGCGTCGAAGGCGTTGCCCTCACCCACCGAGCCGCTGGTCAGGTCCGCCGACGGTTCAGAATGGCGGCTGCTCAATTCCCCCCACATCGCGCGCGCCGCGCTGTCCTGCAAAGCGCGCTCCAGGCCCTTGCGGTAGGCCGGCGGCATTTGAGCGGTGCTGCCGGCCACGTATTTCTGGTAGCCGTCGTAATGGCGCAGCGCCGCCGTCATCGCTTCGGCGTCCATCGTCGCCAGCCCGCTCAGGCCGGCCTCGCGCTGCGCCCGCGCGCTGGCGACGAAGTCCTGCTTCAGCAAGGAGGCCAGGGTCACGTTCAGCTTGAGCACCGCGTCCTGCAGCTCCAGGCCGCCGGACGGCCCTTGCGCCAGCAGCGCCGAGGTGGCGCCCACGCCGCCCAGCCAGCGCTTGCGGAAATCCTGGCGCGCCACCGCGGAATGGTCCACCACCCGCGCCACCGCGTCGCGGCCTATCAGGCTGGAGCGGCGCGCGCCGTCCAGCATCGCGCTGTAGCCGGGCACCAGATCCTGGCCGGCGGCGCGGCTCCAGGCGCTGTTGGTGGCGTTGACCAGACTTTGCAGCAGGCCGATGTGGCCGGCAACGCTGTCCAGCTCCGTCAGCGTATTGCCCTGGCCGGACTCCAGCATCTGCAATTGCTTTTGCAGCTGTTGGGCGGTGAGATCGAAGGTCTGGTTGGTGTAAAGCTGGCCGAGCCAGGCCTGCATCAGGCCGCTGAAGTGGTCTCCCACTTGCGGCCGGATCTTGGAAAGGTCTATCGGCTCGGCCACCAGTTGATCGCTGGACAGCAGGATGCGGCGCAGATTGTCGCGCTGGGCGTTCTGCGGCGCGCGCAGGCTGAGGCCGAACAGGCCGTTGGCCAGGTCCGCCGCTTCGTCCAGCGTGGCGCTGCCGTCGCGCACAGCGTGGTTGAACTGGTTGACGCGCTGCTCCAGCTTGACCGCGTCGCCGGCCAGTTGCCGCGCCAGCAGGTAGGCCGGCCATTTTTCCGGCGCGGCGGTGTCGTCGCTGACGCTGTCCGCGCCGGCCTCGCCCAGCCGCCGCACTTGTTCGGCGTCGCGCAGCAGCCGCTGTTGCAGCGGCTGCATCACCGCGCGCCGCAGCGCGTATTCGATGGTGTCGTCGATGCGGCCGTCCACCGGGGAAAACAGCGAGGTGGGCAGCAGCAGGGTGCCGAAGCGGCGCGACGGCGCGTCCTTGAGCGCGCGCCAGAAGGCGGCGACGCTTTGCCGCGCCGCGGCGTCGTTGCTCAGCTCCGGCCGCGGCCCGCCGCGCTCCAGCTGCAGGATGCGCAGCTGGCGGCCCAGCGCGTCGGCGTCGTCGGTCACCGTATGCCAGTACCAGCTGATGCCGGCCAGCCACAAGGCGGCGAACAGGCCCATGCCGATCAGGGTCCAGCGGTGCCAGCGCTGGCGCAGCCGCAGAATGCGCGGCACCGGCTGGGCCAGGCCCTGTTCCGCCAGCACCCGCTGACGCAGCAGCCGGCCGGCGAACAGGGGCAGCGCCGGCGGCGCGACGGTTTCTTCCAGATCGTCCTGCGGCGCCGCCTGGGCGCCGGTGAAGTAGATGCCGCGCAATTGCGGCGCCTCGCCCAGCGCGTTGCCGCGGAACACCGGATCGCACAACGCCTGCAGATTAGCGCGCACGTCTTCGAAGCTGCGCGGCAGCAGGTAGAGGTCTGTGGACACCCCGCCTTGCAGCGCGCCGAATTCGGCTATGGTTTCGCTCAGGGTCAGCCTCAGCCGCGTCAAGGCCTGCTCTATCCAGTCGGATTGATAGGCGGCGCTGGCGGCGTGGGGCGAGGACCAGCCCAGCATCGCGTCGCGCGCTTCGCGCGGCAGCGCCTGCGCCAGTTCCAGAAAGCCCGGCGCCTGTTCGGTTTCGGTCACCACCAGGTAGATGGGCAGGCTCAGGCCCAGCCTTCTTTGCAGATCGGAAAACTTCTTGGCGGCGGCCAGGCCGGCGCTGACCGCCAGGTGCTCGCTCCACAGTTGGCTGGCGGACACGGTCCAGATCAACGCGTCCAGCGGCCGCGCGGCGCGGCTGCGCAACAGCACGCCCAGCAGCCGCCGCCAGGCCGACAACGGCGCCAGCGCGCCTTCCGGATGGCTGAACATATCGTCCGGGATCACCAGCACCGCGCCGTCGCCGCCGTACCACCAGCGGCCGAACCAATTGGCCTCGCCCTCGCTCTTCAGCTGCAGCGAGGCGCACAGCGCCTCCACATTGCGCACCCGGTCGCCCACCGCCAGCACCCAGGGGGTCTGGTAGCGGTCTTCCGCGCCGATCTCGCGCTCGAAGCGACGCACCGAGCCGCGGAAGCTGCGCCGCGCCGGATCGGCCTCGCGCCGCAGCCACCAGATCAGCGCCGCCAGCGCCAGCAGGATCAACAGGGTCAGCAACACAATGCCGGCTATGGTCTGTATCGTCATTTGCTCTGCCCGTCCCCGTCCGTCCCGCGGTACAGCATGGGCTCCACCCGCGACACGATGTCATGCCAGAAGGCGTGGCCCACCACCGACATGCCCAGCAGAATGGCGGCCACGCCCAAGGCCAGCCGGAAGCCGTCCGGCAGCATGCGCCGCACCGTCAGCCGCAAGGGCGGCAGATTGCTGCTGCGCTCCAGCGCCGGCGCCAGGCTGCGGAGATCGGCGTCGCGCTGGTAGGCGAAGGCGAACAGCTCGCGCCGCCATTCCTCGTGCTGGGCCAGACCGCCCGGCCCGCGCAGCCGGCCGTAAAAGCCCAGGGTCAGCGTTTGCAGGCAGACGTTGGCCAGGTCGCGCCCGGCCGGGTCGCGCTCGCGCAAGACCCGCTCTATCAGCGCCGGCACCTTGTCGCCGGCGGCGCGGCTGCCGAACAGCCGCTGCTCCAGCGGCGTGGCCTGCCACAGGCTCTGCCCCGGCCAGTCCTCGAACAGCAAGCGCTCGTCGATCAAGGCGACGAACAGATATTGCAGGGACTCGATCTGGCTTTGCCCGGCCGCGCCCACGCGCGCGCCGGCGGCGCGGCTCAAGCGCCGCGCCAGCAGCCCGCCCTGCTCGGCCGCCAGCTCGGCCGCGGTTTCGGCCTTGTGGCCGCCGCCGGCCAGTTCGCGGAACACTTGCAGCCATTCGGCGTAGGCGTCTTCGAACGTGGCGCTCAGCGGCGCCTGCGCCAGCACGCCCAGCGGCTGGGACAAGGCGCTATCCAGCATGGCGTTCTCCGTTGGCCTCGTCGCGCGGGTCGGCGACGAAGAGCAGCGCCTCCCACGGCTCCAGCGCCGCGCCGCCGGCCGGCAGCGTCATCCGCAGCGGCTGCTCCGGCTGCAGCCAGTCGCCGCTGGCCAGCAGCGCGAACAGCCGGGTGTCGTCGCCCACGCTGTAAGCCACTTGTTCGGCGCGGTCCAGCGCTTGGAAGAACAGGCCGCGCATGCGCTGGCGCGCCAGCGTGGCCACATGGGATTCGGAGGCGATGATGGCCTGGCCCAGCCACTGCTGGGCGGCGGAATCCGGCGCGCCGCCGGGCATGCGCAGGCCCACGATCAAGCGCCCGCTGTCGCGCGCGGCCTCCGGCAATACGATCCAGAAACCTTCCTCGTCGCGGTTGAACGGCAGGCTGCGGTAGCCGGCCCGCACCCGGTCCAGCGCGGCGGACAGCCAGTTCAGCAAGGGCTCGTAACTGGCCAGCAATTCCTGGTAGTTGAAGGCGGGGAACACCGGCGCGCCGGCGCCCGGGTTCAGCGCGGTCAGCGAGCCGGCCATGCCGGCCAACAGGCCGAACATGGCGGCGGGATGTGCGGCGCGGCTGCCCAGCGCCGCCTCCACTTCCGGCAGCCGCGCCCACAGCGCCGCCAGCTGGCGGCGGATTTCGTCGATGTCGTCGTCCTTGCCCGCGTCCTTGGCCTGGCGCAGCCGGCCGCTGAGGAACACGCACTTTTCGCGCGCCTTGGCGCACAGCGCCGCCACCTTGCGCCCCAGCAGGCTGTCCGGCAACAGCCGCGGCGACGGCGGCGCGTAGGCGCGGCGGGCGAAGCCGCCGCCCTGCTGGGCGATGCGCAGCAAGGGCAGGCAGATCATGTCGGCGCGCTCGGACTCGGTGACCAGGCGGATGTCTGGCCGCCACAGCGTCAGGCTGGCCGGGTTCTCGCCGCTGCTCAAGTCCGGCACCGCCTCGCTGTTTTCCGAGCGGAAGCGGCCGGTCATCGCGTCCAGCCGGCCGGCGCGCCACAAGGGCGGCAAGGCCAGGTAGACCGTCACCGTGCGCCCCGGCGCCTCCGCCTCGGCCGCCGTCACGTCGCAGCTGAGCTCGGCGCCGTCGCCGGCGTCGAAGCGCAGCGGCAGGCCGTCCGGCAGCACCGCCTCCAGCGCGGACACCCGCGCCACGCCGCCGGCCAGCGCCGCCTCGTCCAGCTCCAGTTCCAACACCCCCCAGTACAGCGGCTGGGCCGCCGCCGCCAGCGCCGCGGACACCCCGTCCGCGCGCAGCGCCTGCCATTGAAAATGCTGGGGCAGCAACTGCATCCCCTCGTACCAACACACCGCCTGTGGCACTGCTTTCAAACCGCTCTCCCCCCGCTACGGCTCCATCAGCCGCATATTCTTGCTTTCAAAACGCAACCAGACCTTCTTGCGCGTATCCAGGCTCAGCCGGTGCATGCCCGGCCCGGCGTAGCTGGCGTACACCAGCAGGCCGGCCGCGGATTCGCCGCGTATCGGCACGTCTTCGGTTTCCAGGTGCTGGCCCGGCACCAGCTCCAGCCCCCACACCTTGATGCCCTCCGGGTAATCCCGCTGCAGCTGCTCGCGCTGCTCAAACCACTTGGCCGCCGGCAGACCCAGCAACAGCTTGTGCAGCTCCGGGTCCTTGACCGCGACGAAGTCCACCGCCAGCGGCGTGTCGTCGTTGGCCATGCTGACCACGTCCAGCGTGGCCGCCTGCAGTTTGACCGAGGGGCCGAAGCCCAGCGACGAGCAGCCGCCCAAGCCCAGCGCCAAACAGCAGAACAGCCCAGCCAGATACCCGTTGCGCATCCGCATCACCTCAACGCCATTATCCATTGCAAATAATATTGGCAAAAAAACGCCGACAGTTCTATAGGAATTGTTAAGCCATGGTCATTGAAAAATGCAAGTTGCAAGCATTTGTCAGCAAAAAAGGCTTCCATGCGACGGCTTGAGCCGGCATCAATGGAAAAGAGCGACCAGGCCCGACCGGGCAACACTGGTCTGACAATCATGCAATTTCGCCAAAGCGGACCGGACTCGCGGCCCGCCGTCGGCGTCCCTAGCTTCCCAACCGATCGAGGTCTGTTATGGCAGAGAGCACACAGCACAAGCTGGACCGGATTCGTCCGCCGCGCGTGCAAATCACGTATGACGTGGAAATCGGCAACGCCCTGGAAAAACGGGAGCTGCCGCTGGTGGTAGGCATCATGGCGGACCTGGCTGGCAAGCAGGAGCAGCCGCTGCCCAAGCTCAGCGAGCGCCGCTTCGTGGAAATCGACCGCGACAACTTCAACGCGGTGCTGGCCTCGCTGACGCCGCGCGTCACCGCCCAGGTGGACAACGCGCTGGCCGACGACGGCAGCAAGCTGAACGTGGAGCTGAAGTTCAACCACTTCGACGACTTCGACCCGGTCAACATCGTCAAGCAGGTTACCCCGCTGCGCCGGCTGTACGAGGCACGCCAGAAGCTGCGCGACCTGCTGACCAAGCTGGATGGCAACGACGAACTGGACAAGCTGTTGCAGGACGTGGTGGCCAACACCGAGGAACTGCAAAAGATCAAGAGCGCCCGCCCCGAGGCCCCGGCCGCCGCGGAAGCCGCGCCGGCGCCGGACGCGCCGCCGGCCGCCTGACGCCCAGTTCCCCCTACCCGACACCGGAGACATCTCATGGCTAAGACCCAAGCCGAAGCGCCCAGCGGCGACGCCGCCTCGCTGTCGCTGCTGGACCGCATCATCCAGGAAGGCCGCATGGCCCACGACGACATCCAGCAGGAATACGCCAAGGACCTGCTGTCCGAATTCGCCACCCAGGTGTTGGACGAAGGCATGGCCATCGACAAAGACACCGTGGCGATGATCAACCACCGCATCGCCATCATCGACCAATTGCTGAGCAAGCAGCTCAACAACATCCTGCACCACCCGGACGTGCAGAAGATGGAAGCCTCCTGGCGCGGCCTGCACTTCCTGGTGATGAACACCGAAACCAGCAGCCGGCTGAAGCTGCGCCTGCTCAACGCCACCAAGGACGAGCTGCAGAACGATCTGGAAAAGGCGGTGGAATTCGACCAGAGCGCGCTGTTCAAGAAGATTTACGAGGAAGAGTACGGCACCTTCGGCGGCCACCCCATCAGCCTGCTGATCGGCGACTACGAGTTCGGCCGCCACCCGCAAGACGTGGCGCTGCTGGAAAAGCTGTCCAATGTGGCCGCCGCCGCGCACGCGCCGCTGATCTCCGCCGCCAGCCCGCGGCTGTTCGACATGAGCAGCTTCACCGAACTGGCGGTGCCGCGCGACCTGGCCAAGGCCTTTGAAAGCGCCGAGCTGATCAAATGGCGCTCCTTCCGCGCCAGCGAGGATTCCCGCTACGTCAGCCTGGTGCTGCCGCACATCCTGCTGCGCCTGCCCTACGGCCCGGACACCAAGCCCACCGAGGGCATGAACTACGTGGAAGACGTCAACGGCACCGACCACGGCAAATACCTGTGGGGCAACGCCGCCTACGCGCTGGGCCAGCGCATCACCGACGCCTTCGCCAAATACGGCTGGTGCGCGGCCATCCGCGGCGTGGAAGGCGGCGGCGCGGTGGAAGGCCTGCCGGCCCACACCTTCGGCACCGTCTCCGGCGACATCGCGCTCAAATGCCCCACCGAGATCGCCATCACCGACCGCCGCGAGAAAGAGCTGGACGGCCTGGGCTTCATCGCGCTGTGCCACAAGAAAAACACCGATCTGGCGGTGTTCTTCGGCGGCCAGAGCGCCAACCAGCCCAAGCTCTACAACACCAACGCCGCCAACGCCAACGCGCGCATCTCCGCGATGCTGCCCTATGTGCTGGCCGCCTCGCGCTTCGCCCACTACATCAAGGTGATCATGCGCGACAAGATCGGCAGCTTCCTGACCCGCGACAACGTGGAAACCTATCTGAACAACTGGATAGCGGACTACGTGCTGGTCAACGACAACGCGCCGCAGGAAGTGAAGGCCCAGTACCCGCTGCGCGAAGCGCGGGTGGACGTGACCGAAGTGCCGGGCAAGCCCGGCGCCTACCGCGCCACCGTCTTCCTGCGCCCGCACTTCCAGCTGGAAGAACTGACCGCGTCCATCCGCCTGGTGGCGGAGCTGCCGCCGCCGGCCGCCGCCTGACGCCACACCAAGGGCCCGCCGCGCGGCGGGCCCGATATGTCTCATAACACGGAGAACACATAGCAATGGACGCCATCATTCTGGACCTGGGCAGCGACATCAAGGGCGAGTGCAAGCTGGAAGGCTACGCCGACAAGATCGAAGTGCTGTCCTACAGCCACAACGTGGCCATGCAGGTGACCAACGACGTCAGCAACACCGAACGCACCTCCGGCAAGCCGCATATCGGCGAATTCAGCCTGACCAAGTTCACCGATAAATCCACGCCGGAGCTCAACGCCTACTGCTGCCAGGGCAAGAACATCCCCGAGGTCAAGATCACCATAGGCCGCAACGCCGCCGACAGCAGCGGCAAGGTGCTGCCCTACATCGTCTACACCCTGACCAACGCCATCCTGTCCAATGTCAGCGTCAGCGGCGGCACCGGCGGCAAGCCGGTGGAAAACCTCTCGCTCAACTTCACCAAGATCAAGTGGGAGCTGACCACCCAGAAAGACACCGGTGCCAAGGACGGCAACGCCGCCGCGGTGTGGGACCTGGCCGCCAACAAGTACTCCAAGTAAACCATGCGCCAGCCTGCCCAGTTCCGCCCGGGTCTGTTCGAACTGCTGGCCGACGCCGAACCGCGGCAAAGGCTGGAAGCCGAGCCGCTGCTGCGGGTGGACCGCCGCCGGCTGCAGGAATCGGTGCGGGCGGAGCTGGCGCGGCTGCTGTCCAGCCGCCGCGCCGAACAACCCTACCTGGCCGAACTCAGCGTCATCGACTACGGCGTGGCGGACTGGAGCGCGCTGCACCCTGAACGCGCCGAAGACCGCCAGCGGCTGGCGCGCGAGATCCGCCAGGCGATACGCAGCTTCGAACCCCGGCTGGCCGCGCCGCGCGTCAGCGTGGACACGGTGCAAGGTCGCGGCCTGCTTCTCAGCGTGCGCATAGACGGCGAACTCCAGGCCGAGGGCAGCCGCTGGCCGGCCGCCTTCGTCGCCGAGCTGGACCCGTCCGGCGCGCGGCTGACCGCCTGCGAGGACGCCGGCTGATGGAATCGCTGGACCCGCGCCTGCTGGACTACTACCAACGCGAACTCGCCTACCTGCGCCACGCCGGCGGCGAATTCGCCCACCGCTACCCCAAGGTGGCCCACCGCCTGCAACTGAGCGACGGCGAATGCCCGGACCCGCAAGTGGAACGGCTGCTGGAAGGCTTCGCCCTGCTGTGCGCGCGGCTGCAACGCCGGCTGGACGACGACTACTCCGAACTCACCGACGCGCTGCTGGAGCAGCTCTACCCGCACGCGCTGCGGCCGATGCCCTCCTGCGCCATCGCCCGCTTCGAGCCGGACCCGGACAAGGGCAAGCTGGACGCCGGCTACCGCATCGAACGCGGCACCCCGCTGTTCGTGGCCACCACCGCCGGCGACAGCCTGCGCTTTCGCACCAGCGCCGCCGTCACCCTGTGGCCGCTGCGGCTCGCCGCCGCCAGCCTGCTGACCGAGGACGAAGCCCAGGCCGCCAGCGGCCTGGCCCAGGCGCGCGCCGCCCTGGTGCTGCGGCTGGAAAAACTGGGGCCGGAGCCGCTGGGCGCGCTGCCGCTGAACAGCCTGCGCATCCACCTGGCCGGCTCCCCGCTCAACGCCGCCGCGCTCTACGACCTGCTGTCCGCCCACAGCCTGCAAATCAGCTGCCGGCTGCCGGAGCGGCCCGGCCTGGCGCCCTCCATCCGCCCCGGCGCGCTGCCGCGCGCCTGCGGCTTTAGCGCCGACGAAGCGCTGCTGCCGGCCGAGGACGGCGTGCACCCGGCGCACGCGCTGCTGGCGGAATACTTCGCCTGCCCGGAAAAGTTCGCCTTCTTCGACCTGCCGCTCTGCCTGCCGCGCCAGGCGGAGCGGCAGCTGGAAATCGTCATCGCCTTCGAACGCGCGCCGGCCGGCCGCCTGGGCATCCAGCACGGCGACATCGCGCTGGGCTGCGCGCCGGTGATCAATCTGTTTCCGCACACCTCGGAACCGCTGCGCCCGGACGGCAGCCGCAGCGAATACCTGCTGGTGGCCGACGCCCACCGCGACCACAGCGTGGAAATCCACTCCATCCGCCAGCTGCGCGCCGCCGGCCCGGACGGCGCGCGCCGCATCGCCCCCTACTTCGCCTGCAGCCACGGCGAGGGCGGCGACGGCCGCTACTGGCATGCGCGCCGCGTGCGCGGTCTCAACCGCCTGCGCCCCGGCAGCGACATGCTGCTGACCCTGGTGGACGCCGATTTCGACCCGCTGGCCGCCAGCGAGCTCAGCCTCACCGCCGAGCTGCTGTGCACCAACCGCCACTTGGCCGAGCAACTGCCGGCCGGCGCGCCGCTGATGTTCGAACTGCCCGGCCCGGTGGGCCAGGCGCGGCTGCTACGCCCGCCGCGGCCGCAAACCGAAGCCGCGCTGGACGGCGCCTCGCGCTGGAAACTGGTGTCCCAGCTCAGCCTCAACCACCTGTCGCTGAGCGAAGGCCCGCAAGCGCTGGCAGCGCTGCGCGAAATGCTGGCGCTGCACAATCTGGGCGAACAGCCGGCCGCGCGCCGCCAGATCGAAGGCATCGCCGCGCTCGGCAGCGAACGCATCGTCGACCACGTCGGCGCCGACGCCTGGCGCGGCTGGCGCAACGGCCTGCTGCTGACGCTGGAGCTGGACCCGGCCTGCTTCGCCGGCGGCAGCCGCGTGCTGTTCGCCGCCGTGCTCGCCCACTTCTTCGCCCTCTACGCCCACGCCAACCGCTTCGTGCGCACCCGACTCGTCCACCAGCAACAGGAGATCCAGACATGGCAGCCCCCGCCCGGCCCCAACCTGGTTCTGTAGCCGAGCGGCTGCTGACGCGGCCGCAGGGCTTTGAATTCGCCCAGGCGGTGATGCTGCTGGAACGGCTGACGCCGCAGGCCGCGCCGCTGGGCCAGGGCGCGGACCCGGCGCGCGAGGCGCTGCGGCTGCGCGGCCCGCTGCTGCCCGCCTTCGCCGCAAGCGAACTGAGCGCGCTGGAACCGGGCGCGCTGGGCGGCGACGCGCGGGACGGCCAGCCGGCGCTCGATGTCGAATCCTTCGGCCTGGGCGGCCCGGACGGCCCGCTGCCCTACGCCTATCAGGAATGGCTGCAACAACGCCGCCAGGACAAAGACCACGCGCCGGCGGAATTCCTGCAACTGTTCCAGCACCGGCTGCTGGCCCTGCTCTACCGCGCCCAGCGCAAATACCGGCTGGCGCCCAGCTTCGCCGCGCCGCGGCTCAGCCCGGCGCGGCCGCTGCTGCTCAGTCTGTGCGGCCTGCTGCCCGCCGGCCTGCAACAACGCCAGGCGGTGCCGGACGCCGCGCTGCTGGCCCGCGCCGCCCTACTGGCGGACCGCCGCCGCTCGCTGGCCGGCTTCGCCGCCTTGGCCAGCCGCCACCTAGCCGCGCCGGTGCAAGCCAGCCCCTACGCCGGCGGCTGGCGCGAGATCCCGCCGGCCAGCCGCACCAGCATCGGCCCCCACGGCCACAACGCCGCGCTGGGCCAGGGCGCGCTGGCCGGCCGCCGCGCCTGGGACGAACACGCCGGCATCCGCCTGACCGTGGGCCCGCTGGACCCGGCCGGCTACCGCGCCTTCCTGCCCGGCGGCGAACGCCACCGCGCGCTGGCCGCGCTGGCGGCGTTCTACTTCGGCCCGGACCTGGACATCCAGCTCAGCCTGCTGTGGCAGGCCCCGGCCGCCGCGCTCAAGCTGCAAGCCCGCGCCGCGCCGCGGCTGAGCTGGGACAGCTGGCTGGGTGGCCCCGGCGGAGCCCGGCGGCTGGACACCCGGCTGCAACGGCCGTCCCCGCCCGGCGAGGAGCCGGCATGAGCGCCGAACTGTCCGAACTGGTGGCCCGCCTCAACCCCAGCTGCCGCAAGGCGCTGGAGCTGGCCGCCCAACGCTGCCTGCAGCAAAGCCACTACTATGTGGAAATCGAACACGTGCTGCTGGAACTGCTGGAACTGCCCAACGGCGACCTGCCGCTGCTGCTGCCCAAGCTGGGCCTGAGCACAGACCAGCTGAGCGCGGAGCTGCGCCGCAGCCTGGACCAGTTCAAGCGCGGCGAAACCCGCGCCCCGGCCTTCTCCAGCCACACCGTGGCCTGGCTCAAGGAAGCGCTGCTGCTGGCCACGCTGCGCCAGCAGGCCAGCATCCGCTCCGGCCTGCTGCTGCTCACCCTGCTGGAGCGCGACGAGCTGCGCAATCTGCTGCTGATCGGCGCGCCCTGCCTGCTGCGCGCGCCGCGCCAGCCGCTGAGCGAACAACTGGACGCCTGGGCCGCCGCCTCGCGCGAAGCCCCGTCCGCCGCCGCGGCGGAACCGGCCGGCGCGCTGGCGCGCTTCACCCACGACCTGGTGGCCGACGCCCGCGCCGGCCGCATCGACCCCATCGTGGGCCGCGACGGCGAAATCCGCCAATGCCTGGACATCCTGCTGCGCCGCCGCCAGAACAACCCCATCCTGGTGGGCGCGCCCGGCGTGGGCAAAACCGCGGTGGCGGAAGGCCTGGCGTTGCGCATCGCCCACGAGGAAGTGCCGCCGGCGCTGGCCGGCGTCGGCCTGCTGGCGCTGGACCTGGGCCTGCTGCAAGCCGGCGCCGGACTCAAGGGCGAATTCGAACAAAGGCTGCAAAGCGTGATGGACGACATCCGCGCCGCCGCCCGGCCCATCATCCTGTTCATCGACGAAGCCCACACCCTGGTGGGCGCCGGCGCGGCCGAGGGCCACAGCGACGCCGCCAACCTGCTCAAGCCGGCGCTGGCGCGCGGCGAACTGCGCACCGTGGCCGCCACCACCTGGCAGGAATACAAGAAATACTTCGAGCGCGACCCGGCGCTGGCGCGGCGCTTCCAGCCGGTGCAAGTGGAAGAACCGGACGAAGACCGCGCCGTGGCCATGCTGCGCGGCGTCGCCGCCCGGCTGGAACAACACCACGGCGTGCGCATCCTGGACGCCGCCATCCACGACGCGGTCAAGCTCTCCCACCGCTACATCTCCGGCCGCCAGCTGCCGGACAAGGCCATCAGCGTGCTGGACACCGCCTGCGCCCGCGTGGCGCTGGCCCAGCACGACCAGCCGCCGCAGCTGGAAAACCTGCGCCACCGCCAGGCCATGCTGGACGAAGAACTGGAGCGGCTGCTGAACGAACAGGCCACCGGCCTGGACCACGCCGCCCGCATCGCCGCGTTGCGCCAAGACAGCGCGCGCCAACTGCAAGCCATGCGCGAGCTGACCGTGCGCTGGCAGGACGAATTGCGCGCGGTGCGCGAAATCCTGCGCACCCGCCAGCAACTGCTGGACTTCCTGGCCAGCGAGCCCGAGCTGCCCGCCGGCGAACCGCCGCTGCTGCTGGAAGAAGCCGAAGACGGGACCGCGACCGCCAACGACGACGAAGCCGCGGACCCAGCGCTGCGGCTGGCGGAACAACTGGCGCGGCTGGAAGCCGGCCTGGACGCGCTGCGCCAGGACGACCCGCTGGTGCCGGAACACGTGGACTCCAAGGCGGTGGCCGCCGTCATCGCCGGCTGGACCGGCATCCCGGTGGGCAAGATGCTGGCCGACGAAGCCTACGCCATCCGCACCCTGGCCCAGCGCATGGGCCAGCGCGTGATCGGCCAGCCGGCCGCGCTGGGCAAGATCGCCCAACGCATCCAGGCCTACCGCGCCGGCCTGACCGACCCCGGCAAGCCGGTGGGCGTGTTCCTGCTGCTCGGCCCCACCGGCGTGGGCAAGACCGAAACCGCCTACGCGCTGGCCGACGCCCTCTACGGCGGCGAACGCAATCTGATCGTGGTCAACCTGGCGGAATACCAGGAAGCCCACAGCGTCAGCCAGCTCAAGGGAGCACCGCCCGGCTATGTCGGCTACGGCCAGGGCGGCGTGCTGACCGAGGCGGTGCGGCGCAAGCCCTACAGCGTGGTGCTGCTCGACGAAATCGAAAAAGCCCACCCGGACGTGTTGGAAGCCTTCTACAACGTGTTCGACAAGGGCCAGATGGAAGACGGCAGCGGCCTGGTGGTGGACTTCAACAACACCATCATCCTGGCCACCAGCAATGTGGGGGCGGAAGCCATCCTGGCCGCCGCGCCCGCCGCCATCGGCCACCCCGGCTTCATCGACCAACTGCGGCCGCAGCTCAACGCCGCCTTCCGCCCGGCGCTGCTGGCGCGGATGACGGTGGTGCCCTACCGCGCGCTGGACGACACAGTGCTGGCCGACATCGTGCGCAGCAAGCTGGAAGTGCTGCGCCAACGCTATCAACGCGCCACCGGCAAGATGTTTGATTTTGATCCGGGGCTAATTCAGGCGGTGCTAAACCGCTGCCGTGGGGCCGGGGCTAGGGATATTGATAATGTTTTATTGGCGGAGGTGGTGGGGAAATTGGCGGAGTGGGCGGTTGAGCAAAGTTAACTTACATCAGAGCTGGCTTTACTCAAAAAAGAGTAGCACTCAACAACACTAACAAACGAACACCCAGGAGAAGAGCATGGCCATGACATTAATAATTTCATTCTCGCAAGGAAATCCACACGACAAAAACAAAGTAAAGATTGACAATGGAATATGCTTTGGGCTGTGCATATGGTTAATCGAAACAGCCAAGTCCTTAGACAACCCAGAGTTTTTGCAATACGTTAGCAAATTCGCCTTAAAACCTGGGAAAATTATGGAAACTGGATTAACTTATCAAAAGCAATCAAATCAAGGTAGAAACGATACAATCACTGGATTAATTTTCAATATAGACATAGCATCAGGATCTGAAAACATAGGAGAAACAATGACATCAGCCTACACCTTATTGGACACAGCCGCGATTGCAAACTCCATATATATTTTATCATTTTTTGGAAAAAAATGGGGGCACGCCACGGTTTTATTAAAAAAAGGCGGGCAGTGTTACTGGTTCGACCCGAACTTTGGATTATACTCCATAGATCCAATTGACACGGTTGGCGAGTTAATGGGCTTCTTAAAAAAAACGTACCCAGACATATCAAAAGCCAAATTAAATTACTTAGCAATTACCCAATAATAAAAAATAAGAACAAATTAGAAAAACCATATTCAGATCAAAAAATTCATACACAAAACAGATCCGAAAACATTTCCAATATTTAGACCCTCAATCTCTATAAAATCATGCGATTAATACCATGCCCCGCCCCTCCGACAAAACCACCCCGCTCTCCCTCAGCGCCTCCGCGCTGAAAGAGTTGTACCCGGACAGCCTGTCCGGCGACGAGGCGCTGAACGCGCTGGGCAGCTTCACCCTGGCCGGCTTCAGCGACAGCGCGCTGACGCTGGACAAGGCGGTGGCCTCCCACCTGACGCTGAGCCTGCGCCGCGACGACAACACCCGGCCCGTAGACGGCCTGTGCGCGGCGATACGCCAATTGCCGGGCGACGCCACCGCGGACCGCTACAGCGTGACGCTGCGGCCCTGGCTGTGGTGGCTGAGCCTGGCCGGCAACAACCGCATCTTCCAGAACCAGAGCGTGCCGGACATCGTAAAAGCGGTATTCGCCGGCCACGGCTTCAGCGACTACCAGCTGAAGCTGGACGCCACCTACCCCAAGCGCGAATACTGCGTGCAGTTTGGCGAGAGCGATCTCAATTTTGTGATGCGGCTGCTGGAAGACGCCGGCATCTTCTGGTTCTTCACCCACGCCGGCGGCAAGCACACCCTGGTGCTGGCGGACGGCAACAGCCATTTCCCGGACTGCCCCAATAACGCCAAAATCCCCTATCTGGGCCAGGACCTGGGCGGGCGCGAGCTGGAAGGCGTGCGCAGCGCCGGCATCAGCCGCCAGGCGGTGGCCGGCGGCTACCGCGCCGGCGATTACGAATTCACCACCGCCAGCGCCTCGCTGTACGCGCAGGCGCTGGCCAAATCCGATCTGCCCAATCTCTACCAATACCCGGGCGGCTACGCCAAGAAGGCCGACGGCGACGCGCTGGCCAAGCAGCGCAGCGACGGCCTGCGCGCCGAGGAAGTGGAGCTGGTGGGCGACAGCGATTGCCGCTGGCTGATTCCCGGCCACTGCTTCACCCTGAGCGGCCACCCGGACCCGGCCTGCAATATCGCCTGGGTGGTGACCCGCGTCAGCCACGAGGCCGGCCAGCAGCATTACCGCAACCGCTTCGCCGCCATCCCCAAGGCCACCCCCTACCGCCCGCCGCGGCTCACACCCAAGCCGGTGATGCACCCACAGGTGGCCAAGGTGGTGGGCAAGGCCGGCGAGGAGATCTGGACCGATAAATACGGCCGCGTCAAAGTGCAATTCCCCTGGGACCGCGACGGCAAGGACGACGAATCCAGCTCCTGCTGGCTGCGGGTGATGCAGCCGTGGAGCGGCAAGGGCTTTGGCATGCAGTTCATCCCGCGCATCGGCCAGGAGGTGATTGTCAGCTTCATCGACGGCGACCCGGACAAGCCGCTGGTCAGCGGCTGCGTCTACAACGGCGACAACGCGCTGCCCTACGAACTGCCGGCCAAGCAGGCGCAGTCCGGCCTCAAGACCAACTCGACAAAAGGCGGCGGCGGCTTCAACGAATTGCGCTTCGACGACAGCAAGGACAAGGAGGAAGTGTTCTTCCAGGCGCAGAAGGACTACACGGTGAAAGTGCTCAACGACGCGGCCGCCGACGTGGGCCACGACGAAACCCTGGTGGTGAAGAACGAGCGCAAGCGCAGCGTCACCGAGGGCAACGACAGCCTCAGCGTGGACAAGGGCAACCGCACCGTGGAAGTGAAAACCGGCAATGAAACCCTCAACGTCAAGGGCAAGCGCACGGTCAAGGTGGAGGGCGACCAGAGCCACAGCACCGGCGGCAACCACGAACACAAGGTCAGCGGCAACTACACGCTGACCGTGGACGGCAACCTCACCATCAAGGTCAGCGGCACCCTCACCCTGCAAAGCGGCGGCGCCTTCACCGCCAAGAGCGACGCCGCCTACACCGCCCAGGCCGGCACCAGCCTGACCAACAAGGCCGGCACCGGGCTCACCAACCAGGCGGGCACCGAGCTGACCAATAAAGCCGGCACCACGCTGACCAACGACGCCGGGGTGTCGTTGACCAACAAGGCCAGCGCCAGCCAGACCGTGGACGGCGGCGGCATGCTCACCCTCAAGGGCGGGCTGATCCAGCAGAACTGATGCGATGGCGGAACCGATAGACATCCAGCAAGACCAGCAGCGCTTCATCGGCCAGCTGGCCGACGGCAAGCTGCAAGGCCCGGCGCGCATCGAGCAGGCCGGCGCGCCGCTGGCGCGCTTCCACTACCAGGACGGCCAGCTGCACGGCCCGGCCACCCTGCTGCACCCCGGCGGCCAGCCCTCGGCCCAGCTGCATTACCAGCGCGGCCAGCTGCACGGCGCCGCGCAGTATTGGTCGCCGGAGGGCGCGCTGCAACGCCAGGCCCATTACCGCCACGGCCTGCCGCACGGCGAAACCCGCACCCTGTTTCCCAACGGCCAGGCGGCGGAGCTGGCGGTCTACCGCAACGGCCTCAAGCACGGCCTGCAACAGCGCTACCACCCCAACGGCGCGCTGGCGGAACGGCAGAATTTTGTCGAGGGCAAGCCGCTGGGGCCGCCGGAGCGCTTCGCCGACGACGGCCGGCCGCTGAACGCGGACGGCAAGCCGATGGCGCGCTGGCGCTGGTGGTGGCGAAAAATGATGGGGTGAGAGCCTGTTCAAAGTCTGCTGCGCTTCGTGGGGCGTTGCACGGTGAGTGCGTCTACAGCATGCCCATCTGCCGCGGGTACGCTCCGCTTTTATTTCCGCTCTAAGACCGGCTAACAAAACCCCTGATCCTGCGTTGCGCCTCCTTGTCGTACCACTTGTACTGCCTGCGTCGGCGCGCCTTGGCTCAGGTACGCTGCGCGGTTTTGTTAGCGGCTCTAAGAACCTGTTTACGATCTCGCGAGCAAAGGCGAGACAAGGCGAAAACAAGCGAAAAAGCGGAATGTACAGGTGGTACATGAGCATTTTGAGGATGTTTTCAACGCCGTATCGCCGACGCGCAGCAGCGCGTAAACAGGTTCTAAGCATTCACTTCGCCAATCAAGACTGCTCTACATTTCCTGAACGAACATCACCGTATTTCCGGCTGGATCGCTGACTTGCGCAAGCTTTATGAATCCCAGATCCTGTGTTTCGCTAGCGGCGACACCAGCGTCTTGACAAACTGTCCTCTGCGTTTCGATATTGTGGACACCGCACACTACACATGATTTACCTGCCAGGCTTGGGTCAGGCGCAAGCGAAACTTGAATCCAAGCATTTTCCGCCAGCCGCCATTCGGCGACGCCCTCATAAGGGGTAACATCCGGCTTGCGCCCAAGCCATTTGGCGTACCATTCAACGGCTCCGTCGAAATCATTCACGTGAAGAACGGAGACTACACTCGTAAAATTGTTATTCGACATGTCCTTATTCTCCTTTTACGATTTTTTCAGTGCGTGAAATGCTGCGTAGCCGCGCAGCGGACTCAATGCCTTGAACAAGACTTCCAGTCGGCAAAGACCATGAACAGGTCAGCGCTACACCTGCCGCCCCAGCCACACCACCCGCCCCAACACCGAGAAATCCGGCGGCGGCGCGGCCAGGTCCACCTCGAACGGCGGATACGCCTCATTGGCGCTGGACAAGCCCAGCTTGCCGCCCGGCAGCCTCTGCGCCCGGCGCACCACCACCTCGCCGTCCAGCTCCAGCGCGTACAGGCCGCTGCCCGGCTGCGTCTCCGCCCGGTTGATCAGCACCAGATCGCCGTCGTTCAGCACCCCGGCCATCGCGTCGCCGGCCACCGCCACCGCCGCCAGCTGACTGGCCGGCAGCTTGAGCCGCGACTCCAGCCAGTCTTGGGCCAAAGGCAGAGCCGCGCCGGCGCCGTAACACGGCACTTCCACCTGCGTGTCCCACGGCGCATAGCGCTCTATCGTCTCGCCGGCCCGAAGACCGGCTTCGTCCGACAAGACCTCCCCCTCGCCAAACAGCAGCCAATCCAACCGCGCGCCGGTCAGCCGCGAAAACTTGCCCACCAGCACGGCGGACGGTTTGCGCGCGCCGCCTTCGTAGTTCTGCAGCGACACCAGCGAGATGCCCAGTTTTTGCGCGGTGACGTCGCGCGCTTCTTTCAGCACCGCGTCGCGGATAAACCTCAGTCGTTTGCCTAGATATTCCAATCCCCACCCCCTTAGAGCCCGTTCCTAATCTGCTGCGCCGCGTGAGACGCCGCACGGTGAGTACCACTTCGAAATGCTCATGTACCGTGTGTACATTCCGCTTTCTCAGCCGCAACGCCTTATCTCGCCTTGGCTCGCGAGAGCGTAAACACATTCTTAGATTGAACAACGAACGAAGCTGACGGACGAAAAAACAACATTTGCAGCCCGCGCAAAACATTGAATTTATTGAATATATTTAATTTATCGATTTACAGACCACGCTCGCATTTGCCCTTAACCGCAATCGTGGTCAGATATCGTCATTCCCGTGACTCGAACGGGCCGCCCCGCCAAGGCCGGACCGAACCCGTCAACGGATATCCGGCGGCCGTCAGCCAGGCCGCCCAGGCGCCAGCGCGATTCGTGCATTCTAAGCCGGCCTTTCCGAAATCGCGAATCCGGCCGGTTCGCCTCGCGCCCGCCCTTGACTGAGCTCCAGGAGCCGCCATGCCGATACGCCACCTGTTCGCCCTGTTCGCCAAGCCGCCGCCGGCCAGACCGCCCGCCCGTCTGATCAAGACCGTGCAGCAACTGCGCGCGCAGCGCGCCGACAACCCCACCCTCGCCGCCATCGACCTCGAGCTGGTCTACCTGTCCCGCTGCTGCGAACACTACGACGACATCGCCGATGAACTGCGCCGCTGCTGCGAAGGGCTGAGCGCGCTGCTGCTGATGCTGCGCCACACCGAAAACGCGCAGCTGCGCGGCAAGGCGCTGTGGGCCTTGCTGGAACCGCTGCAACAACGTTTGCAGCTGGCCGCGGCCAAGCTGGAGGCGGTGACGTCTTGACCGCGGCTTAGCCCTGCTCATCAAACCCCTGATCCGGCGCGGCGCCTCCTTGCGCGGCGCGCCGCCAATCCGCCGCCGCGCCCTCTTCCCGCAGCCAGTCGAACATGCGCGCCATCGCCTCGCTGCGCAGGCCGTCGCGCGGCCGCGACAGCCACCATTGCGCGCCCGGCAGCCGCGGGTAGCCGGCCAGTTCGCGCAGCCGGCCGTCGGCCAGCGCTTCCTCCAGCGCCAGCGACGGCAGGCAGGCGATGCCGTGGCCGCGCAAGGCCGCGTCCAGCGCCAGTTGCGGCGCGTCGTAGACGGCGGCGACGCCGAAACGCGGCAACAAGGCCTGCACCGCGGCCTCCGCCGGCTCCGGCATCCGCGCTTTTTCCAGACAGATCAGCCGCGCCAGCCGCGGATGGCGCTCGGCCGGCAGCGCCGCCAGCTCTTCCGCCAAGGCCGGCGCGGCGACGAAGCGCCAGTCCTCGCGCAGCCAGGCCGCGTCCTCCCAGCCGGCCATCGCCAAGGCTTGCCGGCCGATGACGATGTCGACGTCGATCTCATCCGCCTGGCCCGGCTCTTCGTCGGTGGACAGCAAGGGCACGATGTCCGGGTGGGCGGCGCGCAAGCGGTCCAGCCGCCCCTGCAGCCAGCCGTGCAGCAGAAAGGCCGGCCCCACCAGCACCACCAGGCCGGGATCGGTGTACACCGCGATACGGTCCAGCCCGCGCCGCAGCGTGTCCAGCGCGCGCCGCACGCTCTGCTGCAGCATTTCGCCGGCGAAAGTCAGTTCGATGCCGCGCCCCACGCGCTGGAACAAGGGCTGGCCGACAAAGGCTTCCAGCTGTTGAATCTGGTGGCTGACCGCGGACTGCGACAGGTGCAGCGCCTCGGCGGCGCGGGACACGCTGCCCAGGCGCGCGGCGGCTTCGAAGCCGGTCAGCAGCCGCAACGACGGCAGCCGGCCGGCCGCGCCGGTAGCCTGGTCTTCCCCCTCGTCCGCCTTCGGCCCCTTATGGTGATTGTTTGAATCCATGCTGATCTGTCCCGCGGGCTTCCCGCCGCTTAAAGCGGCTGCTGCTGGGTTGCGCAATGAATGCCTCCGCCGCCGGCGGCGATGCCGTCTATGTTCAGCTGCACCACCTCGCGCTGCGGGAACAGCTCGCGCAGCGCAGCGCGCGCGTTGCGGTCGGCCTTGGCGTCGCCGAACTCCGGCGCGATCACCGCCCCGTTGCAGACGTAGAAATTGATGTAGCCGGCCGCCATCTCGTGGCCCTCGTACTCGGGCCGCACCCGCTCCGGACCCGGCAAGACCACCACTTCCAGCTTGCGGCCGCGCGCGTCGCGCGCCTGGCGCAGCAAGGCCAGGTGGCGGCGGGTCACCGCGTAATCGTAGGACTGCGGGTCGGTGTCCAGGCCGGCCACCACCACGCCGGGGCGGACGAAACGGGCGTAGAAATCGGTATGGCCGTCGGTGATGTCGCGGCCGGCGATGCCGGGCAGCCAGATCACCTTGTCCACGCCCAGCAGCCGGCGCAGTTCGCGCTCGCACTGCGCCTTGCTCCAGCCCGGATTGCGGTTGGGATTGAGCACGCAGCTCTCGGTGACGATGGCGCTGCCCTCGCCGTCCACCTCGATGCCGCCGCCCTCCAGCACCAGGGAGGTCCGCAGCGCCGGCGCGCCGCTCTTGGCCGCCACCGCGGCGGCCACCTTGGCGTCCTTTTTATGCGCCTGCTTGCCGCCCCAGCCGTTGAAGTTGAAATCCACCGCCGCCGCCCCGTCCTTGCCCTTGACGAAGACCGGCCCGCTGTCGCGTATCCACAGATCGTCCAGCGGCTGCTCCACCAGTTCCACCTTGGGGCCGCACAGCTTGGCCGCCAGCTCCATGTCCTCGGCGCGCGCCAGCATGCGCACCGGCTCGTGGGCGGCGATGGCCTGAGCCACTCGCGCCAGATCGCGCCGCACCACCGGCAGCAAGTCCTCTCCCCACACCGCCAGACTGGGACCGAAGGCCATCCAGGTGGCGGCGTGGCGTTCGCCCTCGTCCGGCATGCGGTAGCCGGCCGCGCCCGGCACGCCGCTCCAGCCGCGGGCGGCCAGCAGGCTGCCCGCCGTCAACAGGCTCGCGCCCAGGAAGTGTCGTCTAGTGTTCATCGCCGCGTCTCCAAAACCGGTTTCCAGCCACATGGCTGCGCTCAGCATTGTGCAAGCGGCAATACATTTGAAAAAGCGATGAATTTTGCGGAAACCTATCTATTTCTATCATGTATTTGCCGCCGCCGCGCGCCGGCCGGCGGAATGACATAAGCTGAAGACGGAATACCGGAGGGACCGGCATGCGTCTCGCGCTCTGCATCCTCATCGTCGCCATCGCGGCCCAGGCCTGTCCGGCCCGGGCGCAGGAACCCGAACTGGTGATGGGCTACCGCACCAATGAGCGGCGCCCCTATATCGAGGAGGACAGCGACGACGGCATCTACAAAACCCTGTACAGCCGCGCCTGCCAGCGCATAGGCTGCGCGCTGAAAGTGGTGCGCCTGCCAAAGAAGCGGGTGCTGCAAGCGCTGGCGCAGGGCGAAGTGGACTTCTACCCCGGCTACACCTACAACGCGGAGCGCGAAGCCATCGCCCTGTTCGTGCCCAACGGCCTGCGCGAGCGCCACGTCTTCATCACCCGCGCCAAGCACCCGCCCATACGCGGCTACGCCGATCTGGACAATGAGGTGGAGCTGCGCAGCCTGGGCAATCCGGACCTGCTGCCCCCGCCGTGGCAAGCTCGCGTCAAGGTGCTGCCGGTGCCGGAGCTGGATGTGGAACGCGCCTTCCGCCTGATCAGCGCCGGCAAGGCGGATTTCTACATCTACGACGAACTGACGCTGCGCTTCTATTGGGAGCGGCTGCGCCCGCCCGGACTGACGCTGCATCCGTCGCTGGAGGCCTGGCAGCCGATGCAGATGGGCTTTTCCAAGCATTCGCGCTTTTACCGCGCGCAGCCCAATCCGGATTACCGCGCCGAGCTGCCGCTTAGCCCGGACAACTACCCGCTGCGGCTGGACCCGGCCTCGCTGGCCGGCAAGCTGAGCGCGGCCTTGCAGGCGATGAAGCAATCCGGCGAAACCGAACGCATCGTCGAGCATTTTCTCCAGACGCCGGCTCCTTGAGGGAAGGCCGGCGGCTCGCGCTGGCAGCCAAGCGCCCCAAACCCCTGGCGCCGTCTTGCTGCGCGGCAGGGGCTGAGGCGGCAGAGCCTGTTCATCATCTTGGGACCTTGAGGTCTTGGATGGATGCCCAGGAAACCAGGTATTCGGCCCGCCCCTTCAAGAACCTTCCGCGTGGCTATCGCCGCGCGCCCCACCCTAGCCATGACAAGCCGCCGCGCGCAGGGCGGGTGGAAGCGCAGGCAATGCCCGCCAACGGTCTCCTTTTCCGTCCATCCCGCCGACGCGCAGCGGATCGTAAACGGGTTCTAAGGCGTGACCCGCATATACGGCGTAGTGCTCAGCGTCGCGCTGATGGAACAGCCGCCGGACAGTTGCGCCGCGTCCAGGCCGATCACGGTTTCGCTGCCGTTGTCGGCCACGCTGCCGACGATCTTGGTGGGCCCGCACAGGCCGCCGCCGATCGGCGATTTCACGTTCACCGCCACATTGTCCAGTGTCAGCTGGGTGGCGGTGTCCACATGACCGGTCCACGGCGAGGTGACGGAGGCGGTGGGCTTGATCACCTTGCACAGCGCGCCGCCGCTGAAGGAGGCGCTGGTGATGGCCACATTGCCGTAGCCGTCCACGGTGCCGCTGAACACCGCCTTGCAATCCAGATCGATGCCGAACTTGCCCACCTTGGCCGGCCCCACCGCGGAGAACGGCATCGCCGCGCCGCCAGGTCCGGGCGGAGTAATGGTAACGGCGAAGGCGGAAGCGGCGGCCAGGCCGAGGGCCAGCGCGGCGGTACGGGAAAGCAGTGCGAATCTTTGCATAAATGCCCTTTCAATATTGACGTTGAAAACAGAGGGCATTTTTCACCGGACAGAAGATGACAAATTGATATCAATCAAGTCCATCTCAGCCAAATTACAAACAACTGACATTTAGGCTGATAAACGCAACACGTCCATGCAAGCATCACATATAAAATTTTCATTACTTGCTAATGATTCTTAAAATCTTCTCGCTCACCCACCCAATAAAATCCAACACACGCCATCAAATAAATTACAAAAATTACTACCGCAAATATTCTTAGTAATCGCACGTAGTCATTTAAACTTGATCTAACTAGAACAATGCATCTATACCCAGTAAACCAAGCCACCCCATGTCGCTAGCTTGACAGTCAGCACTTATTCTAAACTGCGTACTACGCACTCAAAAAACACATGGCAAGCATATAGAACTGTTTATTTTAAAACTATAAACATTGCAACAATAAATCATCCCTAAGCTCAAAGACCAAAGAAACGAAAAATGGTCTTCGTCGCAAATCATTGTGGCGACTTATTTAATCTTTCTTTTTTATTTGGATGGATCACGGCACTTTCACCAGTCATAATCCAGCCCGCACCGCTACCGGAATCATGAAACCATCTGGCAATGGAGGCGCGCATTTGTTTGGGAGAACACCATGAGCGAGTCTATTTTCGTATCCAGTGAACAGTATAAGGAAATCATGTCCGTACCGGCCGAACAGACTCGGTCACAAACGGACTTAAGTCAGAATGGCGTGTTTGAAATCGGCCTCTGTCTAGCCGGCGCGGTGTCAGCCGGCGCGTACACTGCCGGCGTACTGGATTTCCTGCTGGAGGCGCTGGAAGCATGGCAGCAGGCTAAAGCGGATCCGGCACAACACCCACCCAGCCACAGCGTCAAACTCAGCGTGATGGCCGGCGCCTCTGCCGGCAGCGTCGTGGCCGCGCTGCTGGCCTGCTCCTTGCACAGGAAATTCGCCCACGGCCCCAATTCCGACAACCCGCTGTATCACAACTGGGTGGAGGGCGTGGACATTCTGAACCTGCTCGGCACCCGGGACTTGCAAGACCAAGACTCCGGCTTTCCCTCCTTGCTGGATTGCAGCCGGCTGGATCAATTGGCCGAGGAAACCCTGGCCCAAACCGCGCCCGGCACGCCTTATCGACGCGACCATGTGGCCGACACCTTGCGGCTGGCGTTCTGCCAGGCTAATTTGTCCGGCGTGCCGTACGCGCTGGAAATGTCCGGCGACGCCAACGCGCCCGGATCGCATGGGCTGGATATGACGGCACACGCCGATCACATCCTGTTCGCGCTGAACACCCACCCCGATGGCCCAGCCTCACCACTGCGGCCCGATGAATACTCGCTTTCCACCGGCGCTCCACTCCAAGACTGGCGCGAGATGCTGCAACATGCGCTGGGCTCCAGCGCCTTTCCCGGCGGCCTGCGTCACCGCTTGCTGGAACGACACGCCAGCGACTATCTATATCGCTTCATCCCTCACAATGGACGCTTGATCCGTCTGCGGACGTCCTGCCAACTAACGGGCAATTACTCCTATCTATGCGTAGATGGCGGAACCATGAATAACGAACCGGTGGCGCTGACCCATCAGTTGCTCTGCGGCCCGCTGGGGCATCTAGAAACCCCGGATGGCATCGCCACCCGCGCCATGATCATGATCGATCCCTTCCCGGAGAGCGCCGCCTATCACGCACCGGAGAAAACCGATGATTTGTTCACCACCTTGCCCAAGCTGCTGGGAGCCTGGAAAGATCAGTGCCGCGCCGACAGCGCTGAAAGCATGCTCGCCGGCGATGACCATGTTTACAGCCGCTTTCTGATTTCGCCTAACCGGGGCGCAGCCTGGCAGCAGCAATACCCCAAACTTCCACACCTAGCCTCCTCCAGCCTTGGCGCTTTCGGCGGCTTTTTGCACCAGGCTTATCGCCATCACGATTTCATGTTGGGCCGCCGCAATTGCCAGCAGTTTCTGAAGCAGCATTTCACCCTGCCGGCCAGCCACCCCTTGTTCCGCCAGGGTGAACAGCAGCAAGCCAGGGCGCAGCAAGGCGAAGGGCCGGAAGAATGGCGGATTCTTCCTTTGCTGGGATCCGTCCGCGAAGAACTGCCAGCGCCGCAGCCGGAGTGGCCAGTCAACGCACTGGATCAAGCCAGACTGGCGCAGATTCGCGATGGCGTCAAAACCAGGTTCAAAGCCCTGGTCCAGGCGGACAGGCTGCCCCTCTCCGGCACACCCCGCTGGCTTTCCTCTTTGCTGCCCATCCCTAGAATGCTATTTGGCTGGTTGGTTTACGACAAAGTAATGGACACCATCATCGCGGCTCAGCGCACAGCCGGCTTGCTTGGTTCAGTTCAGCCAGCGCCACCCCGGCAGGCCGTTTCGCCGGTCCAGCCTCTAGGCCCAGCCAAGCCGGCCGCTTAAGCCGCTCAGGGAATCATCACCGTGAACTGGCCGGGCGAGTTGATCTTGATCACCCCGCCCCAGTTGCACATCAGTATGCTGTTGCTGTCCAGCGCCGGCATATTGCCTATCAGCACCGTGGGCGCGCCCGGCGTCCACGGCGCGGCGGTGACCGGGATGCAGGGCATGGGCGTCAGCACGCCCATGGCGGCGGCGGTGGCGGCCGCCACCATAGGGTTGGCCGGGCTTTGGCACATGCCGAAGGGCATTACGTTGAGCATGGGCACGTAGTCCATGATGTTGGCGGCCGGCACCCCGCCGGCCATCACTCTATTGGCCGGCAACACCACCAGGCTGCTGGGGGCGACGCCGAAGCTGCATTGCAGCATCGCGCCCATGCACACTTGCGGACATCCCATGCGCGTCTCCTCACTCCGGCTGGCCAAGACATGACATCGTCACGCCAAAGCCAAACGCCGTCAAGCGCGTCCGCGCCAGCCCTGACAACGCCGGCTCAAGGCCCTCTCCAGCCCCAGCAGCAATAGCGAAACCGCCGCCGAACTCAACGCGATCAGCGTGGCCATCGCCGCCGCCGCCGCGGTGTCGCCGGCGTCGTCCATGGTGACGATGGCCACCGCGGCCAGGCTGTTGTCCGGGCTGGCGATGAAGATCAGCGCCGACAGCGTGGTCATCGCCGACACGAACAGATAGCGCATCACGTCCAGCAGCGCCGGCAGGCACACTGGCAGCGTCACCCGTCGCAGCGTCACCCAGAACGGCACTTTGAGCGAGGCGGCCACCGCTTCGAACTCGCCGTCCAGCTGCTTGAGCGCGGTGCTCATGGTCAGGTGGCCGGTGGTGTAGAAGTGGGCGATGGTGCAGGCCGCCATCAGCGTCATGCCGCCGTAAAGCCCATGCAGCGGATTGTCCGGATGGTTGAAGAAGAACACATAGCCCAGGCCCAGCACCAGGCCGGGCACCGCCATCGGCAGCATGGCGAAGAAGCGCAGCAGCGCGCGCCCCAACGGCGCGGCCGGCAGCTTCTCGCAGGCGTAGGCGCCGGCGAACACCAGCAGGCTGCCCGCGCCGGCGGTGATGCAAGCCAGTTTCAGGCTGTTGAAGTAAGCGCTCCAGCCGCCGCCGTCCACGCTGTCGAACTGATAGTGGGCCAGCGTCAGGCTTAGATCGTACGGCCAGTACTTGATGAAGGAGGCGACGACGCCGACGCCGAGCAGGGCCAGCAGCGGCAGCGAGATCGCCGCCAGCAACAGCCAGGCGGCCAAGTCGCGCCATGGCGCGTGCCCCGGCGAAAACGGCACCGCGCGCGCGCTGAGCGCCGCCTGCTGACGGCGCGCCATCCGCCGCTCGATGAAGAAGGAAAACACCGCCGGCAGCAGCAACATCAGGCCCACCACCGCGCCGCGCGGGAAGTTCTGCTGCCCCACCACCTGCTTGAAGGCCTCCACCGCCAGCACGTTGTAGTCTCCGCCCACCACCTTGGGCACGCCGAAGTCGGTGATCACCAGGGTGAACACCACCAGGCCCGCCGAGACCAGGCCGTAACGCGCGCCCGGCAGGGTGATGGTGAGGAAGCGGCGCAGCGCGCCGGCGCCCAGCGCGCGGCCGGCCTCGTACAGCCGCGCGTCCGACGCCGATAGCGCGGTCAGCAGGATCAGCAGCGCGTGCGGAAAGGTGTAGAAGGCCTCGCCCAGCACCATGCCCCAGAAGCCGTAGACGCTGCCGCCGGCGAGCCAGGACTTGAGCAGGCCCTGGTTGCCGAACAGATACACCAGCGAGATGGCCGGCATCAGCGACGGCGCCAGCAGCGGCGACAAGGCGATCTGCCGAAACACGCCGCGGCCCCAAACGCGGCTGCGGCTCAGCCCCCAGGCGAAAGCGAAGGCCAGCGGCAGCACCAGCGCGGTGACGGTCAGCGCCAGCCACAGGCTGTGGCGCGCGGCGCGCATCAGGCCGGGGCTGTCCAGCACCTGAGCGAAGTTGGCCAGGCCGACGAAGCCGCCGTCCATGTCCAACACCGATTTGCCGAAGATGAACAGCAGCGGCAGGCCCAGCGCCAAGGCCAGCAGCGCCGCCAGCGTCCACACCAGCGCGGCGGCGACGCGGCGCTCGCCGTCGGCAGGCGCGGCGCGCCAGCCCTGCAAGGCGCGGCTCAGCATCCGCCCTCCCCGGCGTAGGCGCGCAGCAGCGCGGGCGGCAGCTCCACCGGCACCACCTCGCCCGGGGTCAGCGGCTGGCGCTGCAGCATGGACGGGCAGATTTCGGCGTGCAGCGCCAGGCCGGGCATGGCTTCCGGCTGCAGCCGCAGCCGGGTCATCGCGCCGCCGAAGCTGATGTCGTCCACCCGCGCCAGCACGGTGTTGGGCGCGCCGTCCCAGCGCGCCTTGACGATGATGTCCTCCGGCCGCAGGAACAGGGTCAGCGCCTCGGCCTGCGGCAAGGGCGCGTCCAGCCGCAGCAGGCAGTTGCCGACGGCGGCCTCGTGGCCGTCGCGCCGCCGCGCCGGCAGCCAGTTGGCGGCGCCGACGAATTCGGCGACGAAGCGGCTGGCCGGCCGGCGGTAAATCTCGGCCGGGGTGCCGACCTGCTCGACGCCGCCGGCGTTCATCACCACCACCCGGTCGGCGATGGCCAGCGCCTCGGCCTGGTCGTGGGTCACCATCAGCGTGGTGACGCCCAGCCGTTTTTGCAGGCCCTTGAGCTCGTCGCGCAGCTTGTCGCGCACCCGCGCGTCCAGCGCGGACAACGGCTCGTCCAGCAACAGCAGGCCGGGCGAGGTGGCCAGCGCGCGCGCCAGCGCCACGCGCTGCTGCTGGCCGCCGGACAGCTGGGCTGGATATTTGTCCTCGGCGCCGGGCAGGCCCACCAGGTCCAAGAGCTCGCGCACGCGGCGGGCGTGGCGCGCGCCGCCGCCGCGCGGCTTGAGGCCGTAGGCGATGTTGTCGGCCACGCTGAGGTTGGGGAACAGCGCGTAGCTTTGGAACACGATGCCGTAGTCGCGGCGCGCCGGCGGTTCGCGGGTGATGTCGCGCTCCAGCAGGTGGACGCTGCCGGCGTCCGGCTGGTCCAGCCCGGCGATCAGGCGCAGCAAGGTGGTCTTGCCGCAGCCGGACGGGCCCAGCAGGCAGACGAATTCGCCCTTGCGGATGGACAGGGACACGCCGTCCAGCGCGACGAAGCCGCCAAAACGGCGGCTGAGGCCGCGGACGGACAGGTGTTCGGACAAGCCGTCCAGGCTATCGGCCGGTTTCATGCGCAACTCCAGGATGTCTTGCAAAGGAACGACGCCGCCCGGCGGGCGGCGCGATGGCGGGAAGCGGCTCAGCTCTTGGGCTCGGCCTTGCTCTCGTAACGGCGCGACCATTCGCGCAGGATGGCCTCGCGCTGCTTGGCGGCCCAGGCGAAGTTGTTCTTGCTCAGGCGCTGGGCGTAGTCGGCGGGGATGAAGGGATTGGGCTTGGCCACGCCGGGCATGGCCAGCACCGCGTAGTTCTTTTCATACAGGCGCATCGCCGGCAGGCTGACCGAGAAGTCCGCCAGCTTCTGCGCGGCGGCCAGCTTCTTGCTGCCCTTGATGATGGCGGTGGCTTCCAGGTCCCAACCCAGGCCTTCCTTCGGATAGATCAGGTCGATGGGCGCGCCCTTCTCCTTGAGCTGGGCGCCGCGGTATTCGAAGGAGATGCCTACCGGATACTCGCCGGCGGCGGCCATCTTGCACGGCTTGGAGCCGGAGTGGACGTACTGCGCCATATTGGCGTGCAGCTTGTCCATATAGTCCCAGCCCTTCTTCTCTCCCATCATCTGCAACCAGGCGGACACGTCCAGATAGCCGGTGCCGGAGGACGCCGGGTGCGGCATCACGATCTGGCCCTTGTAGGCCGGCTTGGCGAGGTCCGCCCAGCTCTCGGGCTTGGGCAGGTTCTTCTTGGCGGCCTCCACTGTGTTGAAGCAGATGGTGGCGGCCCATACGTCCATACCGGTCCACTTGGGCGGCCTGGCCTTGTCGACGAACTCCGGGCTCAGCTTGTCCACGCCCTTGGGCGCGTAGGGCTGCAGCATGCCCTGCTGGTCCAGAATCATCAGGCTGGTGGCGGCCAGTCCCCACACCGCGTCGGCTTGCGGATTGTTCTTTTCGGACAGCAGCTTGGCGGTGATGATGCCGGTGGATTCGCGCACGAAGCGGATTTCGATGTCCGGGTTGGCCTTCTCGAAAGCCTCCTTGTATTCCTTGACCTGGTCCGCTTCCAGCGCGGTGTACACGGTCAGGGTGGTGGCGGCCTGCGCCAGCGGGGCCGTCAGGCCGGACAGGGCCAGGCCGGCGGCCAGGACAATCAGCTGTTTCATCGACATCGCTCCAATAGGTTTAGACGTATAGACCTCATGGTCCATGCGCCGTCCGTCAAATCAGCCGCCACCTTACGACGCGCCGATGACAGCGCGGTGACGGCCGGGTGAAGCTTGTCTTGCGCGGCTGGACGTCTCGCCGCCGGCGCGCGGCCTACCAGGCCAGCGGCCCTTTCTCGCCGTTGGCGTGTTCGCCGTAGTACAGCGAGGGCAGGAAGCGCGCCAGGCAGCTGAACTCGTTGTAGCAGTGGCGCATCAGTTCCAGGCCCAGGCGCTCCGGCACCGCTTCGCCGCTGCCGTCGGCCGCGCCCAGCAGGAAGCGGCTGCGCAGCACCGCGCCGTGGGCGGTGTCCCGCGTCAGGTGCACCATCTCGCCGTCCAGCGGATCGCCGTCGGCGCTGAGCCGCGGTTCATCGCCAAAGGCGATGCGCGCGCACACCGCCGCCGAGACGTCGCCGCGCGCCAGCGCGGCGCTGAGCCGGCCGGCGCCGAAAAAGTTCTCCGGCGGATGGAATTTCAGCACCGCCGGCACCGGCGGGATCTCGCCCAGCGCCTCCACCGCGCGCACGGTGGAGCCGACGTAGCCGCGGCCGGCGCGGCGGCGCCCGTCCCAGCCGCGCAGCTCCACATGATCGTGCGGGTGCCACCAGCGGATGTGCCGGGTGGAATCGAAGAAGGTGAACCACCAGTCGAACATGCGGCCGGCGCAGCCGGGCAGCTCGGTGCGCGCGGCCACCAGCAGCCGGCCGTCCTCCAGCCGGCTCACGCCGGTTTCCAGCATCAGCGGACCGGGTTGCAGCAGCTCGTCGTAAGATGTTTCATAGCGAGAATTCACAGTACACTCCTTGGCTTGAAGAATGATCAGGGCGCGATGCGCGGCTTTCCATTAATTTGGAAACGCATCACGTTTCCATAATGAGGAAGCCATATCCAGATGTCAAGCCAGGATCAAGGACCGCGCGCGCGCGGCCGCCCCGCCGCGCCGGAACAGGAATTGCGCCAGCAAGTGTTGGACGCCGCCACCGAACTGCTGCTGAGCCAGGGCTATCAGGCCGCCACCATGGCGGCGGTGGCGCAGCGGGCCGGCGTGGCCAAGAAAACGGTGTATCGCTTCGCCGACAACAGCGAGCAGCTGCTGGGCGCCGTCATCCACGGCTGGACCGACGCCTTCGTCGCGCCGATGCAGGCGCCGCTGGCGGACGCCGCCAACCTGCCTCAGGCGCTGGAGGCGCTGTTGAACACGGTGGCGGCCAAGGTGCTGACGCGCGAGGCGGTGGGGCTGTTCCGTCTGCTGATCGGCGATTTTCCCGGCCGGGAAGCGGCGTTGGCGCAATACGCCGAACACGGCGTGCAACGCTGCGCCGCGCTATTGGCCGGCTGGCTGGAACGCCAGGCGGAGCAGGGCCTGATCCGCTGCGCCGACCCGGCTCAAACCGCCGAACTGCTGCTGGCGATGACGATAGCGGAGCCGCTGCGCCGGATGGCGCTGGGCCTGACGCCGCCGCTGCCGGAGCACGACCCCGGCGAGCGCATCCGCGCCGCGGTGGCGCTGTGTTGCGCCGGCCTGCTGCCGCGCTGAGCCGCCCCAGGCATACAAGCCACCAAACCTTGGCTAAACTGTCTTGAAGACAACCATAACTTGCGACCATGAGCCTGCGCCGCGTCCTCGATAGCATTGTTACCCGCTTGCTGCTGCTGGCGCTGGGCATCGTGGCGGCCGGCGCGGTGGCGCGCTACTACGCGGTCAGCCAGTTTCTGCGCGAAGACTTGAGCAAGGTGGTGCAAAACCAGCAGATGGCGCTGGCCAGCTACGTCGCCCGCGACGTGGACTTCAAGATCCAGCAGCGCCAGGCGCTGCTGCGGCGGCTGGCCTCCACCCTGCCCCAGGAACTGCTGCAACGCCCGGACGAACTGCAAGCCTGGCTGCGCCTGCATTGCGACTTCCAGTGCCCGTTCTCGCAAGGCCTGTACGTGGTGACGACCGAGGGCCGCGCCATCGCCGACTACCCGTCCCTGCCCGGCCGCATCGGTCGGGACTACTCCGACCGCGACTACATCCGCATCGCGCTGTCCAGCCCGCCCAATCTGGACCGCATCGTCATCGGCCGCCCCATCATCGGCCGCGTCAGCAAAAAACCGGTGCTGCCGATGGCGGCGGCGCTGCCCTGGCGCGACGGCCGCCCGCAAGGGGCGCTGGCCGGCATCACCGCGCTGGCCGCGCCCGGCTTCATGGATCTGCTGCTGGCCTCCCACATCGGCGGCCCCAACAGCGGCTTCCTGCTGATCTCGCCGCAGGACAAGCTCTTCGTCGCCTCCTCCCAGCCGGACATGGTGCTCAAAACCACGCCGCCCACCGGGATCAATCCCCTGCACGACCGCGCGATGGCCGGCTTTCGCGGCGTGGGCATCACCGTCAACGCCCAAGGGCGCGAGGAAGTGTCCGCCATCGCCTCGGTGCCCAGCACCGGCTGGTTCGTGGTGGCGCGCATGCCCAGCAGCGAGGCCTTCGCCACCGTGGGCCGGGCGCAGACCTTCATGCTGAAAAACGCGGCGCTCGCCATCCTGGTGTTCGCCCTGGCCGCCGGCGCCGGCCTGTATCTGCTGTTCCGCCCGCTGTTCCGCGCGGCCAGCCACGCGGACCGCATGACCCGCGGCGACTTGCCGCTGGAGCCGCTGCCGGTCAAGCGCAACGATGAGGTCGGCCATTTGCTGGCCGCCTTCAACCGGCTGCTGAGCAAGCTGAACCAGCATCAGGAAGAGTTGGCGCGCATGGCCCACCACGACAGTCTGACCGGCTTGCCTAACCGCGCGCTGCTGTCAGACCGCCTGGCCATGGCGCTGGCGCGCGCGCAGCGCAACGCCAGCCGGCTGGGCCTGCTGTTCCTGGATCTGGACGGCTTCAAGCAGATCAACGACGGCTACGGCCACAAGGCCGGCGACAAGGTCTTGTGGCAGGCGGCGCAGCGCCTGGGCGGCATCGTGCGCCAGACCGACACCCTGGCGCGCATCGGCGGCGACGAGTTCGTGCTGTTGATAGGCGATCTGGGCGAGGACGCCGAGGAGGTGGCGCGCATCGTGGCGGCCAAGTGCATAGAGACGATGCAGGCGCCGTTCGACATCGGCGGCGAACAGCGCCTGTTGGGCATTTCCGTCGGCATCGCACTGGGCAACGGCGACAGCAGCGCGGACAATCTGCTGCAGGCGGCGGACCAGGCGATGTACCGGGCCAAGAAATCCGGCCGCAGCGGCTGCGAAAGCGTCACGCTGTAAGCGTCAGGCGGCCCGGCCGGGCGCGCCGCCGCGGCCGCCGGCTACACGATCTCGGGGATAGGCTCGATATAAGCCACCCGCTCGTTATTGTGCAGCACTTCCACCGCCGTGTACTTGGGCGCGCCCGGCGGCAACACCCGGTTGTAATGGGCGTGCGCCACCGCCAGCACCTGCGGCCACATGCCGGGTTTCTGCACCAGGTGCAGGTCCAGCATCAGGATGGCCGGGTTGATGCCCTGCGGCTCGCGCATGCACAGCAGCGCCTCCACGCCCGGATTGGCCACCACCACGTCGCCCGCCACGTGCAAGCTCTTGGGGTGACCCGGCATCGCGTTCAGCCAGGCATGCCAGTTTCTCGATTGCAAAGCCATGTCCATTCTCCTGCCAACGGCGGGACGACGATCGCAGGCGCGAAGCTCCGGCGTCCCGCCAGCCGGAAACGGCGCGCGGCCCGCCGCCACGCTGCCGGCGAACTGCCCCGGTTATAGCAAGCGGCGGCGGCCTCGCCGGTCCGGTTTTCCAGGCATTAAGGACAGTCGGCGCCGCCGTCCCCGCTCAACAGCCGCAGCAGCCGTTCGCCGGCCTCGGCCAGCTCGCCGTCGTTGCGCAGCACCGCCGCGCCCGGCGGCGGCCTCAGCGCGGCGGCCTCTTCCAGCCGCAGGGCGACGCGCTCGGCGGATTCGCGGCCGCGGCCGGCCAGCCGGGCCGCCAGCGCCGCCGGGCTGGCGACGATCCATACCGGCCGCAGACCGGGAAAACGCCGCACCGCCAGCGGCAGCGCCGAGCGCGAGCCGTTGACCACCACGTCCAGGCCCTGCTCCAGCCACAGCGCCAGCTCCATGCCCAGGCCGTAAGCCAGACCGTGGCGCCGCCAGCTCAAGGCGAAACAGCCGCTGCGCTCGCGCTGCTCGAACTCCTCGCGGCTCAGCGCGATATGGTTCTCGCCGCCGGCGTCGGCCGGCCGGGTGATGTAGCGGTGGGCGAACACCAGCCGTCCGCAGGCCGGCAGCCGCGCCCGCGCATAGGCCAGCAAGCTGTCCTTGCCGGCGCCGGACGGGCCGATCACATACCACAGCGCGCCGGGCTCAGGCTTCATAGCGCGCCGCCTGCCCGTCGAAGCCGCAATGCGCCAGATAACGGAAGGGCTGGCCCGCCGCCGGCTCCCAAAACACCGCCACGCCGTCCACCCGCACGCGGGAGAAAGCGGCGAAATGCCGGCGCGCCGCCTGCTCCAGCGCCCGTCCCGCCGCGTCGTCCGGCCTCAGCCGGCCGCTCAGCGTCAGGTGGAAGCGGTACTGCTCGAACACATAGGGATAGCCCCAGCGCCGCCGCAACTGCTCTTGGCGCGCGTCCAGGCCGGCGCGCGCCTGGCTGGGCGCTGCGCGGTCGGCCAAGGGCTCCATGTCGACGACGCAGGCGGCGGCCAGTTCCGCCAGCTCCGGCGGCGGATCCGCCGGCCGCAGCACCAGGAAATCCGTCAGCCAGGCCACGTCCAGGCTCAGCTCAAAAGGCTGGAAACGGCGCGCCAAGGCCGCGGTCCGCGCCAGCAACGCCGCCTCGTCCACGCCGGCGCCTAGGGCGAACGGCGCTTTCAGCGTGGCGTGCCAGCCGTAGCGGGCCGGCGCCGCGGTCAGCTCCGCCAAGGCGTCGGCATCCACGCCCGGCGCGTGCGGCTGCAACACCTGCAGGCCGCTGAGCGCGTCCTGGCCCAGCCAGCCGCTGCCCGCGCGCCAGAAGGCGCTGTCCGGACGCGGCGCGTAATACAGCGCGTAACGCATCAGAGATCCTCCATCACCAATTGCACCAGATCGCCGTTGAAGCAGGTGATCCCGTATTGCACCGGCCGCCCCTGCGGGTCCACGTTCAAGGACTTCACATGCAGCACCGGCCGGTTCTTGGGCAGGCCCAGATAGTCCACCGTCTCGCTGTCCGGCAGCCGCGCGCTGACGCGGGTGAAGCGCCGGGTGTAGTCGTCTACGCCGAAATGCGCGAGCGCGCGCGTCACCGAGCGCTCGCGCCGGTAAATCTCCGGCAAGCCGGGGAAGCGCGCCGCCGGGAAGAACAGCGTCGCCCAATCCACCACCCGCAGCTCCACCCGGCTCAGGGTCTTGATGCGCAGCAGCGGCTCGCCCGCCGCCACTTGCAGCAGCTCGGCCAGCTCGGCGTTGGCCGGCACCGTGTCGCTGGCCAGAATATCGATGTCCGAGTTCAGGTTCTGGCTGGCCATGTTCCGGGAGAAGCGGGTGCGCTTGCTGATCGCGTAGTCGATCGCGTTGTTCTGGACGAAGGTGCCGCGCCCCTGCTCCACCCGCAGCAGGCCGCGCTCCACCAAGGTGGCCACCGCGCGCCGTATGGTGTGGCGGTTGACACGGAAGCGCTGGGCCAGTTGCAGCTCGGTGGCCAATTGCTCGCCGGCGCGGATCGCGCCGCTGGCGATCTCCTCCGCCAGGCTGTTTTCTATCTGCCGCCAGACGGCGACGCCGGAACCGCGCTCAATCATCGTTTTCCCCCTTCCGCTGTCGCGGCGGCCATGGTCTAGCGCCGCCACCCAATCGTCACAAAAGCTTCATCGCCGCATGCTGTTAACGCCTTGTCGCCGGCCATTATCATGGATACGTCTATACGTTTATATGAATTTTTGTTGAAACCGATCAAGGGGATGCCCGATATGGAAACCTCGACCAGACAAGACTGGCTCAGCCTGCTGGCCCACACCCCGCCGCCGCAGCTGCGCCGGCTGCTGAGCCCGCAACTGCCGCCGGCGGCGCAAGTGGAATGGCTGCGCCGCGCCGAAACCGGACTCATCATGCTGCAAGGCCGCGCCGGCGGCAGCGGCGCCCGCTTCAATCTGGGCGAAGCCAGCGTCAGCCGCGCCAGTTGCCGGATAGACGGTCGCCTGGGCCACGGCTGGGCGCTGGGCAGCAACGGCGAACACGCCGAATTGATCGCCCAGGCCGACGCGCTGCTGCAGGACCCGGCGCAGCAAGCGCAGCTGCTGGCGCAATGGATCGCGCCCTTGCGCGCTGAACGCGCCGCGCGCCGCGAGCTGGCCGCGCGCGAAGCCGCCGCCAGCAAGGTGGAGTTCTTCACCCTGGTCAGGGGGGAATGAGATGCGCGCCGCCTTCGCCGATCCGGTCCACGACAGCCAGCGCTGCTTTCGCGCCGCGCTGGCCGCGCTGGCCGAACCCTTGCAGCCGCTGACGCTGCCCGTGCTGCCCGCCGAGCTGCCCGGCCTGATGCCGGCCACCGCCGCCCTGCTCTACACCCTGCTGGACCAGGACGTCAGCGTCTGGCTGCCGCCGCTGCCGGCGGACACCCTGGCCAGCCTGCGCTTCCACACCGGCCTGCGGCCGGCCGCCGCGCCGGAACAGGCCGACTTCGTGGTGCTGCCGCTGGGCGCGCCGCTGCCGCCGCTGGCCGCGCTCAAGGCCGGCGAGCCCGAATACCCGGACCGCTCTGCCACCGTGCTGCTGGAAAGCGCCGGCTTCAACGCCGAGCAAGTGGAAACCGACGGCCCCGGCTTCGCCGCGCCGCGCCGTTTCGGCCTAGACGGCGCGCCGGACGGTTTCTGGCGGCAATGGCGGGACAATCACGCCCGCTTCCCGCTGGGCGTGGACATCTTGCTGATCAGCGGCGAGCGCGTGGCCGGCCTGCCGCGCAGCACCCGTGTCAAGGAGGGTTGATATGTATGTAGCCGTCAAGGGCGGAGAAACCGCCATCGCCCGTTCCTGGGACCTGCTCGCCGCCAAGCGCCGCGGCGACGCGGCGACGCCGGAACTGAGCCTGGCGCAGATCCGCGGCCAGTTGCGGCTGGCGCTGGCCAGAGTGATGCAAGAAGGCTCGCTCTACGACGAGGAACTGGCGGCGCTGGCGCTGAAGCAGGCGGCCGGCGACTGCGTGGAAGCGGTGTTCCTGTTGCGCGCCTTCCGCACCACCCTGCCGCGCTTCGCCGCCAGCCGGCCGCTGGACACCGCGGCGATGCGGGTGCGCCGCCGCGTGTCCGGCACCTTCAAGGACGTGCCCGGCGGCCAGGTGCTGGGCCCCACCGCCGACTACACCCAGCGGCTGCTGGACTTCGGCCTGGCCCAGGCCGCCGAGCCGCCCGTCCCGGCTCTGGCCGACGCGCCGTTGCCGGAACGGCTGCCCTGCGTGCTGGACGCGCTGGCGCGCGAGGGCCTGATCGAACCCGAAACGCCGCCGCCGGGCGACCCGGAGCCCGTCGACCTGACCCGCGAGCCGCTGCTGTTCCCGGCCGGCCGCGCCGCCCGGCTGCAAAACCTGGCGCGCGGCGACGAAGGCTGGCTGCTGGGCCTGGCCTACTCCACCCAGCGCGGCTACGCCGAGAGCCACCCCTTCGCCGGCGAAATCCGCATGGGCGAAGTCAGCGTCGTGGTCTGCCCGGAGGAGCTGGGCTTCGACGTCGACATCGGCGAAATCACCCTGAGCGAATGCCAGATGATCAACCAGTTCGCCGGCAGCCGCAGCGCGCCACCTCAATTCACCCGCGGCTACGGCCTGAGCTTCGGCGAGGCCGAGCGCAAGGCGATGGCGATGGCGCTGGTGGACCGCAGCCTGCGCGCCGCCGAGCTGGGCGAGGCCGCGCACGCGCCGGCGCAGCAAGCGGAATTCACGCTCTGCCACAGCGACAACGTCGAAGCCTCCGGCTTCGTCCAGCACCTCAAGCTGCCGCATTACGTCGATTTCCAGGCCGAGCTGTCGCTGATACGCCAGCTGCGCCGCGAACACGCCGCCAAGGAGACGCAAGCATGAACACCGCCGCGCCATGGGCGTACAACTTCGGCTTCCTCGATGAAAACACCAAGCGCATGCTGCGCCGCGCCCTGCTCAAGGCGGTGGCCGTGCCCGGCTATCAAGTGCCCTTCGGCGGCCGCGAGATGCCGCTGCCCTATGGCTGGGGCACTGGCGGCATCCAGCTCACCGCCAGCGTGATCGGCCGCGACGACGTGCTCAAAGTGATAGACCAGGGCGCCGACGACACCACCAACGCGGTCAATATCCGCCGCTTCTTCGCCCGCGTCGCCGGCGTGGCCACCACCACCCGCAGCGCCGAGGCCAGTCTGATCCAGACCCGGCACCGCATCCCGGAAACCCCGCTGCGCGCCGGCCAGATCATGGTGTTCCAGGTGCCGGAGCCGGAACCGCTGCGCACGCTGGAGCCCAGCGAGCAGGAAACCCGCAAGCTGCACGCCCACCAGGACTACGGCCTGATGCACGTCAAGCTGTACGAGGACATCGCCCGCCACGGCCACGTCGCCGCCAGCTACGACTACCCGGTGCTGGTCAATGGCCGCTACCTGGCCTCGCCGTCGCCGATTCCCAAGTTCGACAACCCCAAACTGGACCGGAGCCCCGCCCTGATGCTGTTCGGCGCCGGCCGCGAAAAGCGGCTGTACGCGATCCCGCCGCACACCCGAGTGGAAAGCCTGGCCTTCGACGACCACCCGTTCCAAGCGCAAAGCTGGGAGCAGGCCTGCGCGCTGTGCGGCGCCGGCGACAGCTATCTGGACGAAATCATCATCGACGACGCCGGCGCGCGCCAGTACGTCTGCTCGGACAGCGACCACTGCCGGCAACGCCGCGACTCACAGGAAAGCCCGCAATGAATCCACCCCTACTCAGCGTCCGCGGCCTGAGCAAAGACTACGGCAACGGCAACGGCTGCTTCGGCGTCGACTTCGAACTCTACGCCGGCGAAGTGCTGTGCGTGGTCGGCGAATCCGGCTCCGGCAAATCCACGCTGCTGGCCGCGCTGGCCGGCAAGCTGTCCGCCGACGCCGGCAGCGCGCGCTTTCGCGAGCGCGACGGCCGCGAACACGAACTCACCGCCGTCGCCGAATCCGAACGCCGCCGGCTGGCGCGCAGCGAGTGGGGCTTCGTGTCCCAGCACGCCCGCGACGGCCTGCGCATGAACGTCTCCGCCGGCGCCAATATCGGCGAGCGGCTGATGGCGCTGGGACAGCGCCACTACGGCCGGCTGCGTCAGACCGCCGGCGACTGGCTGGAGCGGGTGGAAATCGGCCGCTCGCGGCTGGACGATCCGCCCAGCGCCTTCTCCGGCGGCATGCAGCAGCGGCTGCAGATCGCCCGCAGCCTGGCCACCCACCCGCGGCTGGTGTTCATGGACGAACCCACCGGCGGCCTGGACGTCTCGGTGCAGGCCCGCTTCCTGGACCTGACCCGAAGGCTGGTGCGCGACAGCGGCATCGCCGTCATCATGGTCACCCACGATCTGGCCGTGGCCCGGCTGCTGGCGCAACGCACGCTGGTGATGCAGGGCGGCCGGGTGGTGGAAGCCGGCCTCACCGATCAAATCCTGGACGACCCGCAGCACCCCTACACCCAGTTGCTGGTCTCCTCCATTCTGCAGGCCTGACGCGATGAACTTGTTGATAGACGCTAGCCGATTGAGTAAAACTTTCACCCTGCACCAGCAAGGCGGCCTGACGCTGCCGGTGCTCGACGACGTTTCGCTGCAAGCGGCCGCCGGCGAATGCGTGGCGCTGGCCGGCCCTTCCGGCGCCGGCAAAAGCACCTTGCTCAAGGCCTTGTACGGCAACTATCTGCTCCAGCGCGGCAGCATCCGCCTCCGCCACCGCGGCGGCTGGCTGGACATGGCCGCCGCGCTGCCGCACGAGATCGCCGACGCCCGCCGCCACACCCTGGGCTACGTCAGCCAGTTCCTGCGCGCCATCCCGCGGGTGCCGGCGCTGGACATCGTCGCCGAACCGCTGCGCGAATGGGGCGTGGACGCCGACGCGGCGCGGCGCGAGGCCGGCGCCCTGCTCGCGCGGCTGAACATCCCGGAGCGGCTGTGGCGGCTGCCGCCGGCCACCTTCTCCGGCGGAGAGCAGCAGCGGGTCAACATCGCGCGCGGCATGATCGCGCCGCGGCCCGTCCTGTTGCTGGACGAGCCCACCGCCTCGCTGGACGCCGCCAACCGCGCGGTGGTGATTGAACTGATGCGCGAAGCGCTGGCGCGCGGCGCGGCGCTGGTGGGCATCTTCCACGACGAGACCGCCCGCGACGCCGTCGCCGACCGCGTGTTTGAAGTGCCGCTGGCAAACCAACCGGAACACCGAGCATGAAACGGATCTTGAACAACGCCAGACTGATCCTGGCCGACGGCGTCGTCGAACGCGGCGCGCTGGAAATCGACAACGGCGTCATCGCCGCCGTCCACCCGCGGCCGCTGAGCGCGCCGCCGCCGCTGAGCGAAGACCTGGACGGCGACGACCTGCTGCCCGGCCTGGTGGAAGTGCACACCGACAATCTGGAAAAACACCTGATGCCGCGCAACGGCGTGCTGTGGCCTACGCTGCCGGCCGTGGTCACCCACGACGCGCAATGCGTGGCCGCCGGCATCACCACGGTGCTGGACGCGCTGTCGGTGGGCGATCTGGAAGGCGACAGCGTGCGGCTGGACACCCTGCAAAGCGCCTTCGAGGCGATAGACGCCGGCATGCGCCGGCGCGTGTTCCGCGCCGAGCATCTGTTCCACCTGCGCTGCGAGCTAGCCTATCCGACGCTGCTGGACGCGCTGTCGCCCTTGATCGGCCACCCGGCGGTGCGCCTGGTGTCGCTGATGGACCACACGCCCGGCCAGCGCCAATACCGCGACCTGGCGCAGTACAAAAAGTACTACGCCAAGAAGAACGTCAGCTGGAACGACGACACCTTCCTCGCCGCGGTGGAACAGCGCAAGCTCAAGCAGCGGCAATACGCCGGCCGCCACCGCCAGGCGGTGGTGGAGCTGGCGAGGGCGCGCGGCGTCGCGCTGGCCAGCCACGACGACACCGAGCTTAGCCATATCGACGAGGCGGTGCGCGACGGCGTGGCCATGTCGGAATTCCCCACCACCTTGACCGCCGCGCGCGCCGCGCGCGAACAGGGGCTGATGACGGTGATGGGCGCGCCCAACATCGTCCGCGGCGGCTCCCACTCCGGCAACGTCGCCGCCTTGGAACTGGCCGGCCACGGCCTGCTGGACATCCTGTCCTCCGATTACGTGCCGGCCAGCCTGCTGCACGCCGCCTACCTGCTGGGCCGCCAGCCGGGCTGGGATCTGAGCCGCGCCGTCGCCACCGTCACGCTCAACCCGGCGCGGGCGGTGGGGCTGGCGGACCGCGGCGCCGTCGCCGTCGGCCAGCGCGCCGACCTGGTCCAGGCGCGCGAACGGGACGGCATCCCGCTGGTGCGCCAGGTATGGAGCGCCGGCCAGCGCGTGTTCTGAGCCGCAGTGGCACGACAAGGAAGCGCAACGCAGGATCAGGGGTGTTGTAAGCGGGTATAAACCAAAAGGGCCGCGTTATCGCAACGCGGCCCTTTTCCATTTCCATCCAATAATTCCTATTTCCACCCGCTCCGGCAAGGCGAGGAGAAACCCGCGCCTGACTTTGCTGCCACAAACCAGGCGCAGGCGCTCACTCGCGCCGAAACGGCGCATTCAACGCCTTCTCCTTGCCGATATGCAAGAGCAGCATCAAAACGCCTATGCCCAGCGCCTTCATTCCGCACCAGAACAGGGCAATGCTAAATACCCGATAACAAACAAAGCCGATCAGCGACACTATTGATTTCCCAATCCAAAAATACACGCCACTACTGACCAAAAATCAAATGGAAAACGATTCCGACTTCACTGCCCAATAAATATCCAGACGTTCCTTGCGGGTCAGATACACTTTGCCGCCCACGCCGCCGCCTTTCAAAGCGACGCTGCATATTCTCAGCGCGCGATATAAGCCGGGCACTACCGCGCCCATGGCTGAGGTTTTTCTAATCAGGTTTTCGATATAAACCGTCAAACCCTCCAAATCCTGCCGCCAAATCATCTCCCGCTCCCGGGCCAATCCTTCCAATACTTTTTCATTTCCCGCCAATAACACGGTCGCTTGCCTCCCAAAAAACATCAGCGGCCAGCTTAACCTCGTTGATACTAAATGTCTTTATCTCAATCAGTACAATTTATTATCAGCCATTAGAAATGATTATCGTTTTTACCGCCGCCCGGCGTCCGACAACGCCCCGCACAGGCCCGATAGCGGCCGCAGCAATCATTATCATTCCTTACCACCCCTGGCAAAAAGCTTAATTCTCAAGGCTTGCGCCCCCGCTAATCCAAACTGCATGCTATGATCTGCGCTCTGTTCCGTGGGCGCGAAATCCGCTTTCGCCAGCCTAAATGTATTGAATAACGACACCACATCATTCAGCATGCAATATAAAAACAAAGACCACGCCAACGCCGGCGCTCCGCTAATGGAGCAACTCGCCAACAGCGCCAAACTCTCCGCCCTGATCCTGTGCCTGGATCAGGCCCAATTGCTGAGCGAGCAACTGTTAAACGAACTTAACAGCAGAGATAAAAGAATTAATGCGATAGAACAAGAGCTGTTGCAAGCGCAGCAAGAAATCAAACAGCTTAAATCCACGCATTAAGAATGTGTTTACGATCTCGCGAGCAAGAGCGAGACAAGGCGAAAACGGCTGAGAAAGCGGAATGTACAAGGGGTACATGAGCATTTCGAGGACAGTTTCAACGCCGTATCGCCGACGCGTAGCAGATCGTAAACAGGTTCTAAGAAAAAGGCGCGCGGGCCTTGGCAAGCCCGCCCGGCCATTTGCCGGAGCAGCCGATTCCATCCGGCTCTTCAATGGAAAACGCCGTCGGATCTTATTGGCGGCTCCCCTGCCCCTATTTTCAAACCCGGCTCGTCCCGGATTCGCCGCGACGGCCTTGTTCCATCCCGCTTCGACGCCGGCGCGCTGTAATCGCGACGCTACAATTCCGTAGTCATCGCGCCCTCCTCCGGCCTTGCGCCGAATTCATGGTTTTCGTTGCGAACAGGCCACGCCTAATACGCCGAACTCCCCGGCGCCGCCATCCCGGCGGCAATGCCCTACAGGCCTGAGTTCCAGCGGCTTTCACCACCCGCGCGCGCAAGCGCTCCGCACGGCGAACGCGGCCATCCTCTTGAAAAGAAGCGGATTCTGTTGGAAAATATTTGACGTCAAATCAAGAGCGCCCCCGGCGCTCTTGTCATTTCCGCTTACCTTTCGGCTCCCCCGCGACACCACTTGGCAAGGCCAGCTTGGCAGTTGGGTGCTGCCGCCTATAATCGATTTAGAGCAAATTACCTATGGGGTAATTTAAAATATCGCCGACCCCGCATTGGCCGTAATATCAAATGCCTGACGGCAGTCCAATACCGGCCGCAGCGTGGACAGAAAGATTATAAAAATGAGATTCCATATTGAAGACAAAGTCGTCTTCGACCCTGACGAAGGCAGCCTGCTGCCCGGGGATCAAGACAAGATCATCCTGAAATACAATGAAGCGCTGCTGCTCAAGCTCTTGCTCTCCGGACTGTTCGAAAAAAACGAGCTGATTGAAAACGTATGGGGGAAAACCATAGTCACCGACTCCAGCTATCACAAGCTGGTGTTCGATCTGCGCGCGCAGCTTGAGAAAAGCGGGCTGGATCCCAAGATCATCAAGACCATTCCAAGGCGCGGCTGCCAATTCGTCGGCGCCTTCATCCCGCTGGAGCCGCAGGCGGACGCAGACGACCCGCCTGCCCCGCCGCAGGCCGTGCCGTCCGAGACCGGAAGCGTCAGCGCGCCCAAGCGGCGCAAGGCGCGCTGGCGGCTGCCGGCCCGCATCGATCGCCGCCAGGTGCTGGCCGCGCTGGCGATCACCGCCGCCGGCCTGCTGCTGGGCTGGCACGCCTCCTGGTGGATTCCGCAGATGAACATTCATAAAATGCGCGACGGCGCGCGCAGCCTGTTCGTGGTGGGCAATGTCTACCGCGACGCGCCCAAGCTGCCGGAAAGCGGCGGCGACGCCTTCTACATCAAGAGCGGCAAGTGCACGGCGAGCTATCTGTGCGACAAGAAATACGGGAGCGATCTCAATTGCAAAAACAAAATCGTTTTCTGATCGCTCTCGGACTGTTCCTGATCGCGCTCTATCTGGGCTATGCCGGCCACAACTACATCATGGACAGCCGCACCATTTGCACCGCCCGCATCTCCGAACTGAAATTCCCGCGCAACAGCGGGGAAACGGCGATCACCAGCGGCTTCATCGATCTGGACATGAAGAACGAGACCATCCACTTCTTCCTGCACTCGCCCTCCGGCGACTACATCAACCGCCTGCTGCAGTTCAACACCAGCTACGGCTGGAACGGCGAGGCCAACGCGGTCACCATCGTCAAAAAAACCAAGTCCCCGTCCGAATACGGCAGCCTGGCCAGCGAATACCACATCTTCGACATCGGCACCCGCCACCTGATCAATATGGTGCCGGTCACCAACCACGTCACCCAGGTCAATTTCGACTCGATCAGCTTCTTCTGCGAAAACCAGGAAATCCTGTGAGCCCGGCCCGGCGCATTCCCGCCGCCGGGCCTTGAGCCAGTCCCCCCTGCCTCGCCAGCCAGAGCAAGACAAGCCCTTGCGGCGGAAAAAGCGAAATGCTCATGCCGTGCATGAGCATTTCGCCGTAGCGCTCGCCGCGCCGCGTCTCACGGAGCGCAGCGGATCGTGAAACAGCGGCTCAGAAATACGCCATCGCGTAGGTCATCGCCCCCACCAGGCTGCAGAAAATCAGGCTGTGCTTGAGGGTGAAGCGGAACAAATCCGCCTCCTTGCCCACCAGCCCCACCGCCGCGCAGGCCACGGCGATGGATTGCGGCGAAATCATCTTGCCGGTGACGCCGCCGGTGGTGTTGGCCGCCACCAGCAGGATGTCCGACACGCCCAGCTGATGCGCGGTGGACGCCTGCAGCGCCGAGAACAAGGCGTTGGACGAGGTGTCGGAGCCGGTCAGGAACACTCCCAGCCAGCCCAGGAAGGGCGAGAAGAAGGGAAAGGCCTTGCCGGTATTGGCCAGGCACAGCGCCAGCGTGCTGGACATGCCGGAATAGTTGGCGACGAAGGCGAAGGCCAGCACCATGCCGATGGACAAGATGGGCCGCTTCAACTCCGCCAGGGTTTCGCCGAAGGCGGCGACGGCCTGCGCCGGCCGGAAGCGCAGCAGCAGGATGGACAGCAAGGCCGCGACGAAAATGGCGGTGCCCACCGCCGACAGCAGGTCCAGCTTGTACAAGGCCTCGTAAGGCTTGTCCGCGGCCACGATGGGCGCGGTCTTGATCACCAGGCTGTCCAGATGCGGCACGTGGAACTTCAGCACCCAGTGCTCCAGCGCGCCGCCCTTGGCGAACAAGGCCTTGAACGGCTTCAGGCTCCACAGCGTCACCAGCGCGGTCAGGATCAGGAACGGCCCCCAGGCGCGGGCGATCCGGCCCAGGCCGAAGCCGGAGGCCTGGCGCGGGCTGGGCGCGCGGCGGCCGGCGAAGGTGAAGATCTCGCGCGGCTGCCACACTTTCAGGAACAGGGTCAGGCACACCAGGCTGACCAGCGCCGAGGTGATGTCCGGCAGCTCCGGCCCAATGTAATTGGAGGTGAAATACTGGGTGACGGCGAAGGAGCCGCCGGCCACCAGCACCGCCGGCCAGGTCTGGCGCACGCCTTTGAGACCGTCCATCATCATCACCAGCCAGAACGGCACCAAGACCGACAGAAAGGGCAATTGGTGACCGGCCTTGGCGCCGATGGCGAAGGGATCCAGCCCGGTGACCTGGCCGGCGACGATGATGGGGATGCCCATCGCGCCGAATGCCACCGGCGCGGTATTGGCGATCAGGCACAGGCCGGCCGCGTACAGCGGATTGAAGCCCAGGCCCACCAGCAGCGCGGCGGTGATGGCCACCGGCGCGCCGAAGCCGGCGGCGCCCTCCAGAAAAGCGCCGAAGGAGAAGCCGACCAGCAGCATCTGCAGGCGTTGATCCTCGGTCACCGACAGCACCGAGGCGCGGATGATGTCGAACTGTCCGGTCTTGACGGTGATCTTGTACAGAAACACCGCGGCGACGATGATCCAGGCGATGGGCCACAGGCCGTAGGCGAAGCCGAAGCCGGCGGCCGACAGCGCCATGTCCACAGGCATGCCGTAGAACAGCGTGGCCACCAGCAAGGCCAGCAGCACGGTCAGGCTGCCGGCGACGTGGCCCTTGAGCCGGAACACCGCCAGCGCCAGGAAAAAGAAAATAATCGGCAGCGCCGCCATCAGCGCCGACAGCGCCATGCCGCCGGACGGAAAGTAGTTTTGGGTCCAGATCATGATGTCTCCTCTGTAGTCTCTCCTTCTTCTTGCGCGCACGGACATCCGCGCGGCGGCGGAGCAGCCGCGGCCGTGTGGACGAAATACGCGCAGGGAAGGATGTTTACGGGCGTTTCAATTCGGCGCCGGCCGCCCTCCCGGACGGCGGCGCCATCAATGCGGCCTTCATAGCGGGCCGCTTTTAGAACCTGTTTACGATCTGCTACGCGTCGGCGATACCGCGTTGAAAACGTCTTCGAAATGCTCATGTACCATCTGTACATTCCGCTTTCTCAGCCGTTTTCGCCTCGTCTCGCCTTAGCTCGCTAGATCGTAAACACGCTCCGCGGGCCGGCCCTCACAAAGCGCGGCCAAGCTCCTCGTTCAGCAGCGCGAACAGGCCCTCGGGCCTGCCGTTCAGGAAGAAGTGGTCGCCGGGCATCATTTCGCCGCGAAA